>NZ_JAHZPT010000012.1:0-41635 GCF_019929545.1 Streptococcus mitis | reverse complement strand
AATAATAACCTCATCTTATGATAAGGCTATTATCTCATATTTTGGTGTCCATTGGATAGGTTTTTAGAGGTGCCCTTGTGTAATGGGCTGGGATATGATATAATTAAAATACATGTTAATTGTGAATTATATAAAATTTCCTCTCAATTATGTAAAAAAATTGCTGAGGGATTTTTTGGGAAATTTTTAACTAACATGATGAAAATAAAAGGAGGTTGTTAGTCTCGATGAAAGGCAAGCAACAACAAGATTTTAGAGTAGAAAAATACATCCGTTATGGGATTCGTAAATATAGCTTTGGAGCAGCATCCGTAGCGATTGCGGCTGGTTTGATGTTCCTTGGAAATGGTGCAGTATCAGCGACGGAAGTACAACCAACTGAAACAGCTATCTCAACAGTTGCTCCTAGTCAAGATGATAAGGAACAGCCTGAGGCTAAAGTTGAAACAGTTGAAACAGTAGAAACTGTAAAACCAGAAACTGAAAAAGCTACAGAAGTGAAACCTGAAGTTAAAGTAGCAAATAAAGCTACACTTGAAGCTAAAGTTGCTGCTTTAGAATCAAAACTTTCTAACGCTAAATACGCAGACGCTTCAGTAGTAAGTTCAGCTAAGGACGTATTGGCAACAGCTAAAGCAACTCTTGCAAAAGCAGAAGTTAGTCAAGTAGAAGTAGACAAACAAGTTGAAACTGTTGTAGCTTTGAGTACAGTAGTGGCTGAGTCTGATGCGGCTGGCTTAGAAAAGAAAGAAGCAGCTGATAAGGAAGCAGCAAAAGCTGAAGCAGAAAAAACAGCTACTCCCGCTGAAAAGGCTCTTTCAGTCGCAACAACAACTCTTACACAAGTATCATCAGAAGCTGAAGTAACTAACAAATTGGCTGAGACTGAACTTGCTAAGGCTGACGTCAAAGAAGAAAATAAAGCAGCAGTTACAGCAGCGGTCGCTAAAAACCAAGCAGTTCTTGTCGAAACAAAAGCTCTTCTTGCTGATAAGAGTGTCACAAAAGAGCAAGTAGATGCTCAATTGGATCGTCTTAACGAATCAATCCTTGCAGTTTACAATGAGTTGAAAAATGCAGGAATCAACCGTGATGGTAAGTTCTCATATGTCTTAGCTGACGTAGCTGATACAGTAGCAGAACCACCACTTTCAGAAGATGAGCAAATCAATCACTGGAAGAAGTACGCAGATAAAAACACAGAGCGTTTGACTAAACAAATCAAATGGTTTGATATCAATAACAGTAAAGCAACTGTAGAAAATCTTGGTGCAGGGGATACTCTTCAAGTAGGAACAAAATTCACGCAAGAAATTTCACCTGGATATGTTGTAACCTTAACAGTTACTAAATTAGCACCATTTAACTCAACTGATGAGTACAAAAAACGTGGTGGAGCAGGATATGATGCCAATGCTATTAATGAGTACAAAGATGGAACTCCAGCTGAATTAAAAGTAGTAACACAAGGAAGTTACTCTGTTGCAAAAACAAACGGTATGGATACTAAAGGTAAAACAGTTATCCAATCTGTTAAAGATGGAGCTAACGTAGGGGTAGAATTCTCGGTTAAATCTACTTTAAATGGTAAAGAAGTACCTTCAAACGTTGTATTCTTAACAGGGGAAGAAGCTGGTTCGTCAGAAGTTGAAATCTACAAAACAGATGGAGATGGATTTGAATTAGTAACTGAATTATCAAACACAACACCAAGATATAGTACTGCTCGTTCTTATACTGCAGAAACTTATGAATACAGAACATTGCCTTCTGCCGGACATGGGCAAGATGGTTATCGTAAACAATATGGGGTAGAATATACTCTTGAAGGTTCAGGGAAACAAGCCTTTGAAAAATTCAAAGAGGATAAAGCTGCAGGATTCTTCAATACAACTGTGACATCAGATACTGTTATTGCGATGAAAGCAGAAGATGGTAAATATCACACAGATGGATTAGGGACACAAGTTTTTGGACCGGTCTCAACTCACCGTGATTCAGGTTTCTCTACTCCATTGGTAATGACGCGTAATGCTAAAAACATTGGTATGTACATCTTTTCTGCAGGTCAACAAGGATCTATGCTAGGATTTATGGTCCTAGATGAAGGGGACGCTCCAGCTTCATACGGACGTGTAGCCCACTCTATCTCTAAATCTGATGGACAAAAACAACCATACCTAGGATCTGTTCCAGCTGACGTTGACGTACGTACAACTCCAATTAACAAAACAAGTGCTTTTGTATACGATGATATCAATGGTATCGGTGATGCAGATGAAGGTGCTCGTCAATTAATGGGTGACGAAGTAGCTCCAAACGATAACTACAAACTTAAAAAAGTTAATGATGGAACTTACTCAATGACCTTTGATGCCCACCTAGATGGAGAAGCTAAAGCTTATGTTAACGGTTGGATCGACTTCAACGGCAATGGTAAATTCGATGAAGGCGAAGGTGCAGGTGTAACAGAAGTTACACAGGATGGAAAAGTAACACTTACTTGGACAAATGACTACCAAAACGTAGACACAACTGCTACTAAATTAGCTACTCGTTTACGTATTGCATACGATAAAGCTGACGTTAAGGAAGCTACTGGTATTGCCTACTCAGGTGAGGTAGAAGACTTCCAAATTCAGCAAACAGTCCCACCTCGTGGAACTAAGAGAGAAACAACTGATGTTCAAGGTGCAACTCAAACATCTACTGTAGCATTTAACGCATACGGTCAAAAGAACTATGATTTTGATAAAGACAATGCTATTGATACGACAGTTAAATCACAAATCGTTAAACCAGACGGAACATTAGTAACAGATGCTGACCTAGTAGATGGATACTATGTAGTACCAGGTCAAGGTAAATACAAGATTACTGATAACGGTGCAAATGTAGATGTAGAATTTATCCCAGAAGCAAACTTTGTAGGTACAGCAGATGGAATCTCAATCCGTCGTACAGACGTTAATGGTAACACTACTGGTTGGGGTAATGAAGGACGTCAAATCGTTGGCGGCGAAGGAGATGCTAAAGACCAACTAGAACTAGTAAGTGAACAAGTTCAATTAGCTGGACTTGCTGCTAAAGGTTCTATGGATGGTCGTTACATTCCAACAGTAACTCCAAAAGAAATCAAAGGAACACCTGAAGAATCAACAGATATCCAAGGTAAACCACAAACGAAAACACCTAAATTCTCAATCGACGTAGATAAAGATGGTGATGGAACTGCACCAGATGCAGTAACACCAAGTGCACAATACCCAGCTAAATTGGTAGATCCAGCGACCGGACAACCAACAGATGAGAAAACTGTAACTGTAAAAGGTGAAGGAACTTACACAATCAATCCAGAAACTGGAGCGGTAACCTTCACACCAGAACCACAATTTACAGGGACTGCTAAAGGTATTGATGTATCATTAACAGCACCAGTAGGTCAAGACAAAAATGGTCAACCGACAACAGCAACAGCTACTGCTAAGTACACACCAACTGTAACAGGTGTAACTCCAACGGCAGAACCATCTACTTCAACAGGTATTCAAGGTGAAACACAAAAAGGAATACCTACATTCACAGCAGGAAATGCAGAAGTACCAATTAAAGAAAATTCTGTAAAACTATTAAATCCAGATGGAACAGAAGCAACTGGACCAGTAGATGCTTTAGATGAAAAAGGAAATAAAGTAGGGGAATATACAGTAAACCCAGCAACAGGTGAAGTAACATTCACACCAACTGATAAAACATACACTGGAAAAGTTGTACCAGCTAAAGTACAAGCAGAAGATAAAAACGGAACTAAAGTAAACACTACTTACACTCCACATATCGTAGGAGTCACACCAACAGCAACACCAGCGGAATCTTCAGGTATCCAAGGACAGCCACAAGATGGAACAGTCTCATTTGCACCTGGTGAAACAACAATCGAAGGTGAGAAAAAATCAGTTCCAATTAAAGCTAACTCAGCGGTTCTTCTTGATGCTTCAGGTAACCCAGTAGCTTCTGGTACTCCAGTAGATGCTTTGGATCCAGAAGGAAACAAAGTAGGGGAATACACAATTGACCCAGCTACCAATAAAGTTACCTTCACACCAACGAATAAAGAATACAAAGGTAAAGTACAACCAGCTAAAGTACAAGCAGAAGACGAAAACGGAACTAAAGTAAACACAACTTACACTCCATCTATCGTAGGTGTCACACCAACTGCTTCACCAGCTGAAACAACTGATGTACAAGGTGTTGAACAATCGAAAGAAGTAACGTTTAAACCTGGTAAAGCAACAGTTAACGGTGTCGAAAAAGAAGTGCCAATCGACACTACTTCATACAAACTGTTAGATGAAAATGGACAACCAGCAGAATCAGTACCAGCTAAAAACCCAGCAGGAGATGTTATCGGTACATACACACTTAAAGTTGTAGACGGTAAAGCAACTGCGGTATTTACACCAACTGATAAAACATATGCAGGAGAAGTTGAACCAGTTACTATCCAAGCGAAAGATACAAATGGAACTCCAGTAACGACAATTTACACTCCAAACATCACTCCAGTAGAACCAACAGGAAAAGAAAAAACAACTGAAGGTGCACAAGGACAACCTCAAGAAGGAACTCCAACATTCACACCAGGTAACTCTAAAGTTCCTATGAAGATCGATGCGGATCAACCAGCTAAATTAATCGATCCAGAAACAGGTGAGCCAACTGACAAAACAACAATTCCAGCAAAAGACGCTAACGGAAAAGAAGTTGGTACATATACAATCGATCCAACAACAGGTAAAGTGACATTCACACCAAACAAAGACTTTGTAGGTACTCCAGTACCAGCAACAGTTCAAGCGAAAGATGCGAATGGAACTCCAACAACAGCAACTTACTCACCAACTGTTAAACCAGTAACACCAAAAGGTGTAGATACATTCACAAAAGATATTCAAGGAGCAGAACAAAAAGGAACTCCTGAATTCAAACCTGGTAAAACAATTATTGATGGAAAAGAAGTAGAAGTTCCTATTGATACTAAAGAACCAGCTAAATTAATCGATCCTAAAACTGGTCAACCAGTAGACTCTGTAACAATTGAAGGAGAAGGAACTTACACAGTAGATCCAGAAACTGGAGAAGTAACATTTAAACCAGATCCTCAATTTACAGGAAAAGGAACACCAATCAAAGTCCAACGTAAAGATACAAACGGAACACCTGTAACAGGTGATTACACTGCAGTAGTAGTTCCTGCAGATCCAGATGGAGACCATGTAGCAACTGCGGATATTCAAGGTGCAGAACAAAGTGGAACACCGCAATTCCATGGTGGTAAAGCGATGATTGATGGTGAAGAAAAAGAAGTACCTATCGATGAAAATGTACCTGCCAAACTAATTGATCCAACTACAGGACAAGAAGTTGATGAAGTTGTAACAGATGAAGGAACATACAGAGTAGATCCAGATGGAACGGTTCACTTTAAGCCAAAACCAGATTTCGTAGGAAAAGCTAAAGGTGTAACTGTAAAACGTGTTGATACAAATGGAACACAAGCAACTGGCACATTTACACCAACAGTGGTTGGAACTTCTCCAAAAGCAGAACCAGCTAACTCTAGTGATATTCAAGGTCAAACACAAGAAAAACCAGTTAAATTCACAGGTGGATCAGCAGTTGTTAAAGATCCTGTAACAGGAGCTAAGACAGAAAAATCTGTAGATATCGATCCAGATACTTACACATTATTAGGTGAAAATGGAAAACCAGCACCAGAAGTACCAGCTAAAGATCCAAAAGGAAATGTAATTGGTAAATATACTCTTAAAACAGAAGATGGTAAAGATCCAGTTGTAGTATTCACTCCAACAGATAAAACTTACGCAGGTCAAGTTCAACCAGTAACAGTTCAAGCGCAAGATAAAAATGGAACAGCTGTAACAACAACTTACACTCCAAATATCACACCTGTTAAACCAACTGCAAAAGGAACAACTTCTGAAGGTGCACAAGGTCAAGAGCAAAGTGGAACTCCAACATTCACTGAAGGAAACACTAAAACTCCAATCGATCCAACTGTACCAGCTAAACTAATCGATCCAGAAACTGGTGAACCAACTGATGAAACTTCAGTAGAAGTACCAGGAGAAGGAACGTACACAATCAACCCAGAAACTGGTGAAGTAACATTCAAACCAGAACCAAACTTCACAGGAAAAGCACAAGGTGTTGAAGTTCAACGTAAAGATACAAACGGAACTCCAGCTACAGCTAAGTACACACCAACAGTTAAACCAGTAACACCAACATCAGATGACGTAGTATCTGAAGATGTACAAGGTGCTAAACAAACTGGAACTCCAGTATTCACACCAGGTAAAACAACAGTTAACGGTAAAGAAGTAACTGTAGAAATCGACGAAACTGTTAAACCAACATTCGACGATGGTTCAACTACTAAAGAAGTACCAGGAGAAGGAACATACACTATCGACGAAAATGGTGTAGTGACATTCACTCCAGAACCACAATTTACAGGTAAAGCTAGCGGTGCGACTGTTAAACGTGTTGACAAAAACGGTACAGAAATAACAGCTCAATACACACCAACAGTTAAACCAGTAACACCAAAAGCAAAAGGTGTAACTACAACTGATGTACAAGGTGCTAAACAAACTGGAACTCCAGTATTCACAGCAGGTAAAACTACAGTCAACGGTGTAGAAAAAACTGTAGATCTTGATGATACTAAACCAGCTACATTTGAAGATGGTTCAACTACAAAAGAAGTACCAGGAGAAGGAACTTACACAGTAGCTCCAGACGGAACTGTAACATTCACTCCAAATAAAGACTTCACTGGTCAAGCGACAGGTGTAACAGTTAAACGTGTTGACAAAAATGGAACACCAGTAACAGCTACTTATACTCCAGTAGTGTTACCAGTAACGCCAGCAGGTAAAGACGTAACATCAATCGGTGAAAAAGGAAAACCTCAATCAGAAACTCCAGTATTCACACCAGGAACTACTAAAGTAAACGGTAAAACTGTAACAGTACCAATCGATGAAAAAGTAGCTCCAACATTTGATGATGGAACAACTGAGAAGAAAGTACCAGGAGAAGGAACTTACACAATCGATAAGAACGGTAAAGTAACCTTCACTCCAGAAAAAGACTTCGTAGGAAAAGCTAAAGGTGTAACAGTTAAACGTGTTGACGAAAACGGAACACCAGTAACAGCTACTTACACTCCAACTGTATTAGGTAAAACAACTACTGAAAACGTAGTATCTGAAGGTGCTAAAGGACAACCTCAATCTAATACTCCAGTATTCAAAGGTGATGTAGACACTACAGTAGCTCCAACGTTTAAAGATGGATCAACAACTAAAGAAGTACCAGGTCAAGGAACTTACACAATCGATGCGACTGGTAAAGTAACCTTCACTCCAGAAAAAGACTTCGTAGGAAAAGCTACTCCAGTAGAAGTTGTACGTAAAGATAAGAATGGTAAGACAATCAAAGCTTCTTACACACCAACAGTTCGTCCTGACACTAAATTTGTAGTAGTAGGAAAAGATGGTAAAGAAACTGAAATTATCCCATCTAAAGATGGTAAGAACCCATCAGAAAAAATCTCAGGCTACAAACTTGTTAAGACTGAAACGGATGATAAAGGGAATACTAAGCACATCTACGAGCCAGTAACAACTAAACACGTAGATAAGAACGGTAACCCAATTCCAGGAACAACAACAGAAGAAGGAACAACACCAGCTAAAACTTCTAAAGAACTTCCAGGTTACAAAGTAGTAGAAACTCGTAAACTTCCAAATGGAGATACAGAGTATGTATACGAAAAAGTAACGACATCATTCGTAGATACTGACGGACACGTAATCGAAGGAACTACAACTGAGGAAGGAACAACTCCTAAGAAAGATATCCCAGGATATAAATTTGTAGAAACTAAGACTCTAGAAAATGGAGATACAGAACACGTTTACGAGCGAGTAACAACAACATTCAAGGATAAAGATGGTAACCTTATTACTGTTGATAAAGACAATAACCCAGTTGAGTCAACAGAAGAAGGAGAAAAACCAGCTAAATCTATCCCAGGATACAAATTCGTAGAAACTAAGAAACTTCCAAATGGTGATGTGGAGCACGTATACGAAAAAGTAACAACTCCAGCACCAACACCATCAGTTGAAAAACCAAAAGGATTGATCAGAGATACTGAAGGAAATGTAATCCCAGGATTTGAATTCGATATGTTGTCACCAGTCCTAGATATTCCTGAATATGAATATGTTGAAACAGTGACAGAAAAAGATGGAACAGTTAAACATATCTACAGAAAAGTGAAGAAATCACCTTTACAACCAAATGTTCAGCCTACAAACAATCGTGCTACGATTTGGACTGATGAAAATGGAAATCCATTGAAATCATCTGAATCAGGAGCCAAAGAACCAGGAACAATTCCAGGTTACGAATATGTGAAGACTGTAACGGATCCAGCTGGAACTATCAAGCATATCTTCAGAAAAGTTGAAATGCCAACTCCAGTTGATCCAACTCAACCAGTACAACCAGTTGAGCCAGCTACTCCAGCAATGCCTGAACAGCCAGCTAAACCTCAAGTACCGGCTACTCCAGCACAACCAGTACAAGATGCACAAACTACAGTGTCGAAAGACACTGAAACTAAACGTGAATTGCCAAATACTGGTACAGAAGACCATGCTAGCCTAGCAGCACTTGGACTTCTCGGAGTATTGAGCGGATTTGGTCTTGTAGCTCGCAAGAAGAAAGAAGACTAAACTTTCTAATTGACATGATTTGTTTGTAATGAACATATCATCCCTAAAGCTGATGAATCGAATGATTCATCAGCTTTTTGCTGTTGTTACCAGAGTTACAGAGTGGACATAGAAATCAGGCTCTCATACTCTTCGAGAATCTCTTCAAACCACGTCAGCTTCCATCTGAAACCTCAAAACAGTATTTTGAGCTAACTTCTTAGTTTGCTCTTTGATTTTCATTGAGTATCAGTTGGGAAATATTGGTTATACTTTCTTCTTTTGGAGAAAATATGGTATAATAGAGTGTAAAAACTTTGAAAGAAAGAAAAAGATGAATTTAAAAGATTACATTGCAACAATTGAAAATTATCCAAAGGAAGGGATTACCTTCCGTGATATCAGTCCTTTGATGGCTGATGGGAATGCTTATAGCTACGCTGTTCGTGAAATCGTTCAGTATGCGACTGACAAGAAAATCGATATGATTGTAGGTCCTGAAGCTCGTGGTTTTATCGTGGGCTGTCCAGTTGCCTTTGAGTTGGGAATTGGTTTTGCACCTGTTCGTAAACCAGGTAAATTGCCACGCGAAGTTATTTCTGCTGACTATGAAAAAGAGTACGGTGTTGATACCTTGACTATGCACGCGGATGCCATCAAGCCAGGTCAACGTGTTCTTATCGTAGATGATCTCTTGGCAACAGGTGGAACTGTTAAGGCAACAATCGAGATGATTGAAAAACTTGGTGGTGTTGTAGCAGGTTGTGCCTTCCTTGTTGAATTGGATGAATTGAATGGCCGTGAAAAAATCGGTGACTACGACTACAAAGTTTTGATGAATTATTAATGAAAAACAGTCCCTAGGGCTGTTTTCTCTACATTAGGATATAAAAATAGACTATAGCTAGTTAGAGAAAAACTATAATTGAAAACTATATCTTCTTGCAGTATAATAAAAGGACTAAGTGTTTGAGATTTGACTTCAAACATATGCAATTATACTCAATGAAAATCAAAGAGCAAACTAGGAAACTAGCCGCAGGTTGCTCAAAGCACTGCTTTGAGGTTGCAGATGGACGTTGACGTAGTTTGAAGAGATTTTCGAAGAGTATTATTCCTGAAAGAGTACAGTTAGGAGAGGGTTATGCCGATTCGAATTGATAAAAAATTGCCAGCTGTTGAGATTTTAAGGACAGAGAATATCTTTGTCATGGATGATCAACGTGCGGCCCACCAAGATATCCGTCCCTTGAAGATTTTGATTTTAAACCTAATGCCCAAAAAAGTGGTCACAGAGACCCAGTTGTTACGGCATTTAGCAAATACTCCTTTGCAATTGGACATAGACTTTCTCTATATGGAGAGTCACCGTTCCAAAACGACTCGTGCAGAGCACATGGAGACCTTTTATAAAACTTTTCCTGAAGTCAAGGATGAGTATTTTGATGGGATGATTATCACGGGTGCTCCAGTTGAGCATTTACCATTTGAGGAAGTGGACTATTGGGAGGAATTTAGTCAGGTGCTTGAGTGGTCTAAGACTCATGTCTATTCGACCCTTCATATTTGTTGGGGGGCTCAGGCTGGGCTTTATCTGCGCTATGGGGTGGAAAAATACCAGATGGACAGTAAGTTGTCGGGTATCTATCCTCAGGACACCTTAAAGGAAGGGCACCTTCTATTTAGAGGTTTTGACGATAGCTATGTATCCCCTCATTCACGACACACGGAGATTTCTAAGGAAGAAATCTTAAATAAAACCAATCTCGAGATTTTATCAGAAGGGCCTCAGGTTGGGGTTTCGATTTTGGCTAGTCGTGATTTACGAGAAATTTATAGTTTTGGGCATTTGGAATATGACCGAGATACCTTGGCAAAAGAGTATTTTAGGGATCGTGATGCAGGTTTAGACCCACATATTCCAGAAAATTACTTTAAGGATGATGATGTCAATCAGACACCTTGTCTTTGTTGGTCTTCATCAGCAGCCCTCTTTTTCAGTAACTGGGTGAACTATGCGGTCTATCAGGAGACGCCTTTTGACTGGAGAAAAATAGAAGATGATGCATCTGCATTTGGGTATTTATAAGAGGAATTATGACATATTTAGACGCTTTTAAATCAGGGAACTTGGTTTTACCGAGTGCCCTGCTCTTGCATTTTAAGGAACTCTTTCCTTCTAGCGATGATTTTCTGGTCTGGCAATTTTTCTATTTGCAAAATACGACAGGCTTAGAAGAAATGTCCCCAAGCCAGATTGCTGAAAGGATTGGCAAGGAAATTTCGGAAGTCAATCAGGCTATTTCCAATTTGACGGAGAGGGGACTGCTTCAGTATCGAACGATCGAATTGAATGGTGAAATTGAATTGCTTTTTGATGCTAGTTTGGCTTTGGAACGTTTGGATAATTTGCTTGGAGCAGCTCATTCAAGTTCAGACCAGCTGATACCTCAAAATCAGCTCAAGGATTTGGTAGAGACCTTCCAGCAGGAATTAGGGCGCTTGTTGACTCCTTTTGAGATTGAGGATTTGACCAAGACACTAAAGGAAGATGGGACCAGTGCTGACTTGATAAAAGAAGCTCTTCGTGAAGCTGTTTTGAATGGAAAACCAAACTGGAAGTACATTCAGGCGATTTTGAGAAATTGGCGCCATGAAGGCATTAAAAGTGTGGTTCAAATAGAGGCCAAGCGGGCAGAGAGAGAAGCAAGCAATCCTCAGTTGACACAGGTATCGGCAGATTTTAGAAATGCTATGGATCTCTGGAAGGATTAATCCTTGTAAGCAGGCTTGAAATCCGAGTAAGATTTGCAAGCTGTGTCTAATTGTGATAAAATAAATAGAAAATAAATTGAAAAAAGAGGTATGTGAAATGTCACGTAAACCATTTATCGCTGGTAACTGGAAAATGAACAAAAATCCAGAAGAAGCTAAAGCATTCGTTGAAGCAGTTGCGTCAAAACTTCCTTCATCAGATCTTGTTGAAGCAGGTATCGCAGCTCCAGCTCTTGATTTGACAACTGTTCTTGCTGCTGCAAAAGGTTCAAACCTTAAAGTTGCTGCTCAAAACTGCTACTTTGAAAATGCAGGTGCTTTCACTGGTGAAACTAGCCCACAAGTTTTGAAAGAAATCGGTACTGACTATGTTGTTATCGGTCACTCAGAACGCCGTGACTACTTCCATGAAACTGACGAAGATATCAACAAAAAAGCAAAAGCAATCTTTGCAAACGGTATGCTTCCAATCATCTGTTGTGGTGAGTCACTTGAAACTTACGAAGCTGGTAAAGCTGCTGAGTTTGTAGGTGCTCAAGTATCTGCTGCATTGGCTGGATTGACTGCTGAACAAGTTGCTGTATCAGTTATCGCTTACGAGCCAATCTGGGCTATCGGTACTGGTAAATCAGCTTCACAAGACGACGCACAAAAAATGTGTAAAGTTGTTCGTGACGTTGTAGCTGCTGACTTTGGTCAAGAAGTTGCAGACAAAGTTCGTGTTCAATACGGTGGTTCTGTTAAACCTGAAAACGTTGCTTCATACATGGCTTGCCCAGACGTTGACGGTGCCCTTGTAGGTGGTGCGTCACTTGAAGCAGAAAGCTTCTTGGCTTTGCTTGACTTTGTAAAATAATCAGTAGCAAAAGCTAGGTGGAACAGCATTCGAATGCTTGTTCCATTTTTTATAGGAGAGGAAAGATTGAAAACAAAGATTGGAAAAATTGGATTAGCAAGTATCTGTTTACTCGGCTTGGCAATTAATCATGTCGCTGCAAATGAAACCGAAGCTTCAAAAACTTCGCAGGATACAACGACAGTTTCAAGTAGTTCAGAGCAAAATCAGTCTTCTAATAAAACTCAAACGAGCACAGGTGTAAAGACCAATGCTTCTGCCCACTGGGAGGGGGATTATTATGTAAAGGCTGATGGTTCCAAAGCCAAGAGTGAGTGGATTTTTGATAACTACTATAAGGCTTGGTTTTATATTAAGTCAGACGGTCGTTATGCTCAAAATGAGTGGCAGGGCAATTACTACCTAAAATCAGGTGGTTATATGGCTAAGAATGAATGGGTTTATGATAATGCCTATAAGAATTGGTTTTACCTGAAATCCGATGGTTCTTATGCTAACCAGGAATGGCACGCTGTTGGAGGTAAATGGTACTATTTTAAGAAGTGGGGCTATATGGCTAAAAGTCAATGGCAGGGAAATTATTTCTTGAATGGTCAAGGTGCTATGATGCAAAATGAATGGCTTTATGATCCAGCCTATTCGTCTTACTTCTATCTAAAATCTGATGGCTCTTATGCTAATCAAGAGTGGCAAAAGGTAGACGGAAAGTGGTATTATTTCAAGAAGTGGGGTTACATGGCTCAAGATGAGTGGCAGGGTAACTACTACTTGACAGAAAGTGGTGCTATGGCGACTGGTGAATTAGTCATGGATGATGCTCGCTATATTTTTTCTGACTCAGGTGAGTTAAAAGAAAAGAAAGACTTGAATGTTGGCTGGGTTCACCGAAATGGCAGACGTTATTTCTTTAACCATCGTGAAGAACAAGTTGGGACTGATCAAGTTAAAAAGGTCATCGATGTCAGTGAACACAATGGTCGTATCAGTGACTGGAAAAAAGTCATCGATGATAATGGAGTAGATGGAGTCATTGTTCGTTTGGGCTATAGTGGAACTGAGGACAAGGAATTGGCTCATAATATCAAGGAGTTAAACCGTCTTGGAATTCCTTACGGTGTTTACCTCTATACTTATGCTGAAAATGAGACCGATGCTGAGAATGATGCTAAGCAGACTATTGAACTCTTGAAGAAATACAAGATGAACTTGTCTTACCCTATCTATTATGATGTTGAGAACTGGGAATATGGAAATAAGACTAAGAGAGCTCCAAGTGATACTGGAACCTGGGTCAAGATTATCAACAAGTATATGGCAACAATGAAGCAGGCTGGTTATCAAAATGTGAATGTTTATAGCTATCGTCAACTCTTGCAAACACGCTTAAATCATCCAGATATTTTACAGCATGTCAACTGGGTTGCAGCTTATACGGATGCGCTTGATTGGAATAATCCTCATTATTCAGGAGAAAAAGGATGGCAATATACTTCATCTGACTCTCTTAAAGGGATTCGAGGACGTGTGGATGTTAGCGTCTGGTATTAAGATGTAAAACTGAGAAAAGAGTGTACATTTGTATGCTCTTTTCTTTATTTTATCTCTGTTAAGAGAGATTGAAAGTGACTGGGTTTCATTCTAAAAAATTCTTAAATTATCAGTCTATTGCAACTTTTCTCATGTGAGTCATTTGGCTTGCTATTGGTTTTACTTAGTAGTATACTAAGGTAGTAATCATTAAGAAGTGGTTACAAAAAATAATAAACGAGGTAAAATAAAATGGTAGAATTGAAAAAAGAAGCAGTAAAAGACGTAACATCATTGACAAAAGTAGCGCCAGTAGCATTGGCAAAAACAAAGGAAGTATTGAACCAAGCTGTTGCTGATTTGTACGTAGCTCACGTTGCTTTGCACCAAGTACACTGGTATATGCGCGGTCGTGGTTTTCTTGTGTGGCATCCAAAAATGGATGAATACATGGACAGCCTTGATGGCTATCTTGACGAAATCAGCGAACGTTTGATTACACTTGGTGGCAGCCCATTCTCTACTTTGACAGAATTCCTTCAACATAGTGAAATCGAAGAAGAAGCTGGTGAATACCGTAATGTTGAAGAAAGCTTGGAACGTGTCCTAGATGTTTATCGTTATCTCATCACTCTGTTCCAAAAAGCTTTGGATGTTACTGATGAAGAAGGTGATGATGTGACAAACGATATCTTTGTTGGTGCTAAAGCTGAACTTGAGAAAACGGTTTGGATGCTTGCGGCAGAACTTGGACAAGCACCTGGTTTGTAAGAAATAGAATAATCATATAAAAATCTGTAGGATGCCTCTTACGGATTTTTTTCTATTCTGTAAGCTATTCCAAACCAGTCTTTTTTTGAGTTTTTTGATAAAATAGTACTATCAGTGAAAAGGATGGAAGCATGACTAAGAAAATTGTAGCTATTTGGGCCCAGGATGAAGAGGGTGTTATTGGTAAGGACAATCGTCTGCCTTGGCATTTGCCAGCAGAACTGCAACACTTCAAAGAAACAACTCTGAATCATGCTATCTTGATGGGACGTGTGACCTTTGATGGAATGGGGCGTCGTCTGCTTCCAAAACGGGAGACCTTGATTTTGACTCGTAACCCAGAAGAAAAGATAGATGGGGTTACCACTTTTTATGATGTCCAGTCTGTCTTGGACTGGTATCAGGCTCAAGAAAAGAATCTCTATATTATTGGTGGAAAGCAGATTTTTCAGGCTTTTGAACCCTATTTGGATGAAGTAATTGTCACTCAAATCCATGCTCGGGTGGAGGGAGATACCTATTTCCCTGAAGAGTTTGACTTGTCTATTTTTGAGACAGTTTCAAGCAAATCCTATACCAAAGATGAGAAAAATCCTTATGATTTTACCATCCAATACCGCAAGAGAAAGGAAGTCTAATGGAACGTAGTTTATTTGGTTTTTTCACAGCCATGCTGTGTTTGGTCTGCTTGCTTGCAGGAGTACAGGCTTTTCGTAAAAAGCGCTATGGACTTTCTGTCCTGCTCTGGTTAAATGCCTTTACCAATTTGGTCAATAGTATCCATGCTTTTTACATGACCTTATTTTAGATAGAATGACAGTATAGAATAGAACGGAAGGAAATCATGCCTACAAATAGGAATAATGATATGATGGTTTATTGCTCATTTTGTGGTAAAAGCCAAGAAGAAGTACAAAAAATAATCGCTGGGAACAATGCCTTTATCTGTAATGAATGTGTGGAGTTAGCCCAGGAGATCATTCGTGAGGAGTTGGCTGAGGAAGTCTTGGCAGACTTGTCTGAGGTACCAAAACCAATCGAACTCCTCCACATCTTGAATCACTACGTAATCGGTCAAGATCGTGCCAAACGTGCCTTGGCAGTAGCTGTATACAACCACTACAAACGCATCAATTTCCACGATACGCGTGAAGAGTCAGAAGATGTGGATTTGCAGAAATCAAATATCTTGATGATTGGCCCAACTGGTTCAGGGAAAACTTTCCTTGCTCAGACCTTGGCTAAGAGCTTGAATGTACCTTTTGCGATCGCAGATGCGACAGCTCTTACTGAGGCTGGTTATGTGGGTGAGGACGTGGAAAATATCCTCCTCAAACTCCTACAGGCTGCTGACTTTAACATCGAGCGTGCAGAGCGTGGGATTATCTATGTGGATGAAATTGACAAGATTGCTAAGAAAAGCGAGAACGTGTCTATCACACGTGATGTTTCTGGTGAAGGTGTGCAACAAGCCCTTCTCAAGATTATCGAGGGAACTGTTGCTAGCGTGCCCCCTCAAGGTGGACGTAAGCATCCACAACAAGAGATGATTCAAGTGGATACTAAAAACATCCTCTTCATCGTGGGTGGTGCCTTTGATGGTATTGAAGAAATCGTCAAACAACGTCTGGGTGAAAAAGTCATCGGATTTGGTCAAAACAATAAAGCGATTGATGAAAACAGCTCTTACATGCAAGAAATCATCGCAGAAGATATTCAAAAATTTGGTATTATCCCTGAGTTGATTGGACGCTTGCCTGTTTTTGCAGCTCTTGAACAGTTGACAGTAGATGATTTGGTGCGTATTTTGAAAGAACCAAGAAATGCTTTGGTGAAACAGTACCAAACCTTGCTTTCTTATGATGATGTCGAGTTGGAATTTGACGACGAAGCCCTTCAAGAGATTGCCAACAAGGCCATCGAACGGAATACAGGGGCGCGAGGACTTCGCTCGATTATCGAAGAAACCATGCTAGATGTCATGTTTGAAGTACCGAGTCAGGAAAATGTGAAATTGGTTCGCATTACTAAAGAAGCTGTTGATGGAACGGATAAACCAATCCTAGAAACAGCCTAGAGGTGACTATGGAACTTAATACACATAATGCTGAAATCTTGCTCAGTGCGGCTAATAAATCCCACTATCCGCAGGATGAACTGCCAGAGATTGCTCTAGCAGGACGTTCAAATGTTGGTAAATCTAGCTTTATCAATACCATGCTGAACCGTAAGAATCTGGCTCGTACATCGGGGAAACCTGGTAAAACCCAGCTTCTCAACTTCTTTAACATCGATGATAAGATGCGCTTTGTGGATGTGCCTGGTTATGGCTATGCCCGCGTTTCCAAGAAGGAACGTGAAAAGTGGGGGAGCATGATTGAAGAGTATCTAACGACTCGGGAAAATCTCCGTGCGGTAGTCAGTTTAGTTGACCTTCGTCATGACCCGTCAGCAGATGATGTACAGATGTACGAATTTCTCAAGTATTATGAGATTCCGGTTATTATCGTTGCGACCAAGGCGGACAAGATTCCTCGTGGTAAATGGAACAAGCACGAATCAGCAATCAAAAAGAAATTAAACTTTGACCCAAGTGACGACTTTATCCTCTTTTCATCTGTCAGTAAGGCAGGGATGGATGAGGCTTGGGATGCAATCTTAGAAAAATTGTGAGGAAAAGAAATTGGCAAAAACAATTCATACAGATAAGGCCCCAAAGGCTATCGGACCATATGTTCAAGGAAAAATCGTTGGCAACCTTTTGTTTGCTAGTGGTCAAGTTCCTCTCTCTCCTGAAACTGGGGAAATCGTTGGAGAAACGATTCAAGAACAGACAGAGCAAGTCTTAAAAAACATCGGTGCTATTTTGGCAGAGGCAGGAACTGACTTTGACCATGTTGTCAAAACAACTTGTTTTTTGAGTGATATGAACGACTTTGTTCCTTTTAACGAGGTTTACCAAACGGCCTTTAAAGAGGAATTTCCAGCTCGTTCAGCTGTGGAGGTAGCTCGTCTTCCTCGTGATGTAAAAGTCGAAATCGAAGTCATCGCAGAGATTGGATAAGCTAGTTGAAGTTTGGTGTTGCCAAACTTCTTTTGATATAAGGAGAAAAAGATGACAAAGAAACAACTTCATTTGGTGATTGTGACAGGGATGAGTGGTGCAGGCAAAACTGTAGCCATTCAGTCCTTCGAGGATTTAGGTTATTTTACTATTGATAATATGCCGCCAGCTCTCTTGCCTAAGTTTTTGCAGTTGGTGGAAACAAAGGAAGACGACCATAAGTTGGCCTTGGTAGTGGATATGCGTAGCCGTTCTTTCTTTTCAGAAATTCAAGCTGTCTTGGATGAGTTGGAAAATCAAGATGATTTGGATTTCAAAATTCTCTTTTTGGATGCAGCTGATAAGGAATTGGTTGCTCGTTACAAGGAAACCAGACGGAGTCACCCACTAGCAGCAGACGGTCGTATTTTAGATGGAATCAAGTTGGAACGTGAACTCTTGGCACCTTTGAAAAATATGAGTCAAAATGTGGTGGATACGACTGAACTTACTCCTCGTGAGCTGCGTAAAACCATTGCAGAGCAGTTTTCAGATCAAGAGCAAGCCCAGTCTTTCCGTATCGAAGTCATGTCTTTTGGTTTTAAATATGGAATCCCAATTGATGCGGACCTAGTCTTTGATGTCCGTTTCTTGCCAAATCCCTACTATCTCCCTGAACTTCGCAATCAGACAGGTGAGGATCAAGCAGTTTATGACTATGTGATGAATCATGAAGAGTCTGAAAGTTTTTATCAGCACTTACTCGCCTTGATTGAGCCGATTTTACCAAGCTACCAAAAGGAAGGGAAGTCTGTTTTGACCATTGCCGTGGGATGTACGGGGGGGCAGCATCGTAGTGTAGCCTTTGCTAAGCGGATAGCTGAGGATTTATCCAAAAACTGGCCTGTCAATGAAAGCCATCGTGACAAAGACAGAAGAAAGGAAACGGTAAACCGTTCATGAGAAAACCAAAGATAACGGTAATTGGTGGAGGAACTGGTATCCCCGTCATTTTGAAAAGCTTGCGGGAAAAGGATGTTGACATCGCAGCTATCGTGACGGTAGCAGATGATGGTGGTTCTTCAGGTGAGCTAAGAAAGAATATCCAACAATTGACACCGCCAGGCGATCTTCGCAATGTTCTGGTAGCCATGTCGGATATGCCTAAGTTTTATGAAAAGGTCTTTCAGTATCGCTTTTCTGAGGATGCTGGGGCCTTTGCTGGACATCCATTGGGGAATCTCATCATCGCTGGCCTGTCAGAAATGCAGGGTTCGACCTATAATGCCATGCAGTTGCTGAGCAAGTTTTTCCACACAACTGGGAAGATTTATCCTTCCAGTGACCATCCTTTGACCCTTCATGCAGTCTTTCAAGATGGGACAGAAGTGGCTGGAGAGAGTCATATTGCAGACCATCCAGGTATGATTGATCATGTCTATGTGACCAATACTCTTGATGACCAAAAACCAGAGGCCAGTCGGCGAGTGGTTGAAACTATTTTAGAGAGTGATATGGTGGTCTTGGGACCTGGCTCCCTCTTTACCTCCATTTTGCCTAATATTGTTATCGAGGAGATCGGGCAGGCACTTTTGGAAACCAAGGCAGAAATAGCCTATGTCTGCAATATCATGACCCAACGTGGGGAGACAGAACACTTTACAGATAGTGATCACGTGGAAGTCTTGCATCGTCACCTTGGCCGACCTTTTATCGATACGGTCTTGGTCAATATCGAAAAAGTGCCACAGGAATACATGAATTCCAACCGGTTTGATGAATACTTGGTGCAAGTAGACCATGACTTTTCTGGGCTTTGTAAGCAAGTTCCGCGTGTGATTTCATCCAACTTCCTTCGTTTGGAAAATGGAGGTGCCTTCCACGATGGCGATTTGATTGTAGACGAATTGATGCGCATTATACAGGTGAGAAAATGAGTTTCACAGTTGCAGTAAAAGAGGAAATTCTTGGTCAACACCATCTCAGTCGTCATGAATTGTCTGCCATCATCAAGATGTCTGGGAGTATCGGTCTCTCAACTTCAGGCTTGACCTTGTCCGTCGTGACAGAAAATGCCAAGCTGGCTCGTCACCTCTATGAGTCCTTTCTTCATTTCTATGAAATCAAATCAGAAATTCGCCATCACCAAAGGAGCAATCTTCGCAAGAATCGGGTTTATACCGTTTTTACGGATGAAAAGGTGCAGGATTTATTGAGTGACTTACACTTGGCAGACTCCTTCTTTGGCTTAGAAACAGGTATTGACGAGGCAATTTTATCAGACGAGGAAGCAGGCCGTGCCTATCTCTGTGGCGCTTTCTTGGCAAATGGAAGCATTCGTGATCCGGAGTCAGGCAAGTACCAGTTGGAAATCAGTTCTGTTTATCTTGATCATGCCCAAGGATTGGCCTCTCTCCTCCAGCAGTTTTTGCTGGACGCTAAGGTTATTGAGCGCAAGAAGGGAGCTGTGACCTATCTCCAGCGTGCCGAAGATATTATGGACTTCTTGATAGTCATTGGAGCCATGCAGGCGCGTGATGATTTTGAGCGAGTAAAGATTTTGCGAGAAACCCGTAATGACCTCAATCGAGCCAATAACGCTGAAACAGCCAATATCGCTCGGACAGTTTCTGCCAGTATGAAGACCATTAATAATATCAGTAAAATCAAAGATAGAATGGGTTTGGAAAATTTACCTGTGGATTTGCAGGAAGTGGCGCAGCTGCGGATTCAGCACCCAGACTACTCTATCCAGCAGTTAGCAGATAGCCTTAGTACCCCTCTGACTAAAAGTGGTGTCAACCACAGACTCAGAAAGATAAATAAATTAGCCGATGAACTATAAAACCACGAATCGTAGGACTCGTGGTTCTTTTTTATAAACTGGTTGAGTGTTTTGGTTGTACTTTTTGCTCAGGGTCGATGTAGTTAATGGCATTGTTAACAGCGGTTGGTGCTTCTCCGAGGCCTGTCGCAATCAGATCAATTTTTCCATCATAGTAGCAGCAGTCACCGATAGCATAGATACCTGCTTGGCTGGATTCCTGTTTGCTGTTGACGATAATCTTGTGGCGGTTGAGGTCCAGACCCCAGTTTTTAAGGTTACCGACAGAAGATTTGAAACCATAGTTGACAAAGAGGTGGTCTAGGTCAATCGTTTCTGTTTCATCAGATTTAACTTTTGTGATTTCCAACTTGTCAATCGTTTTTCCATCTCCAAGGAGTTGGCTAGGGACGAATGGTGTCTTGATGGTCACTGATGATTCCTGCAAGGCTTGGACACTGTGTTCCAAGGCACGGAAATTATCTCTGCGGTGGACAAGGGTAGTTGGTGCGATTTTTTCAAAAGCCAAAGCCCAATCAACAGCTGAGTCCCCACCACCCAGAATCGTCACTTTCTTACCAGCATATTGCTGGATGTTGGAAACGTGGTAGTGGATATTTTCATAGCCCTCAACGCCTTCTAGTTCTAGAGGACGTGGTTTAAAGGCACCGCCACCCATAGCGATGATAACAGTTTTAGACAGGTGACTTCCTTTAGAAGTTGTAATTACAAAGCCTTCTTCTTGTTTTTCAATCTCAAGAACCGTTTCGTTGAGATGAATAGGGGTATCAAAGCCATTTAATTGCTCGATTAGACGGTTAGTCAACTCTTCTCCAGTCAGATTTGGGAAACCTGGGACGTCTAGGATTTCCTTTTCAGGATAGAGAATAGCAGGTTGTCCACCTAGTTGGGGAAGAGAGTCGATGATTTGGACCTTGGCTTGGCGTAGGTGGGCATAGAAGGCTGCAAAAAGCCCGACGGGACCACCACCTACAATGGTAATATCATAGAGTTGAGACATGGTTTCTCCTTTGTTTTTTCTAGTCAGTTTATTTTATCATATTTTTCCTTAATTTAAAATGAAGTAGGATAGGGAAAAAAATGCCAGAAAAATGGTATAATAGAAAGGAACGTGTTTGGACAGAGAGGAGACAGCAGATGAACTTTCAACAATTATCCAACCTGCAATATTGGACTAGCTTGTTTTCTAGTCCTTGGAGTATTGCCATCAATTTGTTTGATATTTTGATTGTGACCTATATTTTATATCGTTTTACAAAAGCGATAGCTGGTACCAAGATTATGATTTTGGTGCGAGGTGTTTTGATCTTTGTATTAGCTCAGGGTGTGGCCAATATCCTTGGTTTGACAACGATTTCTTGGTTGATTAATCAGATTATCACTTATGGGGTTATTGCTGCAGTTGTTATCTTCTCTCCAGAGATTCGAACTGGTTTGGAACGTTTGGGAAGGGCGACAGATTTCTTTTCTACTACTCAAATTAGTGCAGAAGAGCAAATGATCCGTGCCTTTGTCAAGTCAGTTGAATACATGAGCCCTCGTAAGATTGGTGCTCTGGTTGCCATTCAACGGGTTCGTACCTTGCAAGAATACATCGCGACAGGAATTCCCTTGGATGCCAAGATTTCAGCAGAACTCCTCATCAATATTTTTATTCCCAACACTCCTCTGCATGATGGTGCTGTGATTATCAGAGAAAATCGGATTGCAGTGACTTCGGCCTATCTACCCTTGACAGAAAGCACAGGGATTTCCAAGGAATTTGGAACCAGACACCGGGCGGCTATCGGTTTATCAGAGGTGTCGGATGCCTTGACCTTCATCGTCTCAGAGGAAACAGGTGGTATTTCTATTACCTACAATGGAGTTTTCAAGCATGATTTGACTCTTGAAGAATTTGAAGCAGAGCTACGAACAATTCTTTTGCCAGCCCTTGAGGAAAAAGCCAGTTTCAAGGACCGTTTGCTAGGAGGTTGGAAACATGAGAAAAAATAGTCTATATATTATTTCATCCCTCTTTTTTGCTTGTGTCTTATTTATCTATGCAACGTCAACCAACTTTCAAAATAGCAATACCGCAAGGCAGGTCAAATCAGAAACCTACACCAATACGATAACGAACGTTCCTATCGATATCCACTATGATAATGAACAGTATTTCATTAGCGGATTTGCATCAGAAGTTTCAGTGGTATTAACCGGAGCTAATCGTGTGACCTTGGCCAGCGAAATGCAGGAGAGCACTCGTAAGTTTAAGGTAACTGCTGATTTGACGGATGCCAGTATTGGAACAATTGAAGTTCCCTTAAATATTGAAAATCTTCCAAGTGGATTGACTGCTGTGGCAACGCCTCAAAAGATTACAGTGAAAGTTGGGAAGAAGGTTAAACGAGATGGGATGATTGTTGTGCCACAAGTTGACCAAAGCCAGATTGATCCGAAGCTACAACTTGATAGTGTAACTGTGTCAAATGAACGCGTTTCGGTCACAACTGACCAAGAAACATTAGCTAAGATTGACAAAATTATTGCACTTTTACCAACCAGCGAACGCATAACAGGTAATTACAGTGGTTCGGTACCTTTGCAGGCAATCGACCGTAATGGTGTTGTCTTACCGGCAGTTATTACTCCGTTCGACACAACAATGAAGGTGACTACAAAACCAGTAGCACCAAGTTCAAGTACATCAAATTCAACAACAAGCAGTTCGTCGGAGACATCTTCGTCATCGAAAGCAACTAGTTCAAAAACGAATTAAAAATAGGAAAAGGATTTTATAAAAATGGGTAAATATTTTGGGACTGATGGAGTCCGTGGAGAAGCTAACGTAGAATTAACGCCAGAATTGGCCTTTAAACTAGGACGTTTTGGAGGCTATGTTCTTAGCCAACATGAAACGGAAGCACCGAAAGTTTTTGTAGGACGTGACACACGTATTTCAGGGGAAATGCTAGAATCTGCCTTGGTGGCAGGTCTCCTCTCTGTAGGGATTCACGTCTACAAACTTGGTGTTCTTGCAACACCAGCAGTAGCTTACTTGGTTAAAACTGAAGGGGCAAGTGCCGGTGTCATGATTTCTGCTAGCCACAACCCAGCCCTTGATAATGGGATTAAGTTCTTTGGTGGTGATGGTTTCAAACTAGATGATGAAAAAGAAGCAGAAATTGAAGCCCTGCTAGATGCTGCAGAAGACACTCTGCCACGTCCAAGTGCTGAAGGCTTGGGAACCTTGGTAGATTATCCAGAAGGCTTGCGTAAGTATGAAGGATATCTTGTTTCAACTGGAACTCCTCTTGAAGGAATGAAGGTTGCCTTGGATACGGCCAATGGTGCAGCTTCTACAAGTGCCCGTCAAATCTTTGCAGATCTTGGCGCTCAATTGACGGTTATCGGGGAAACACCAGACGGTCTTAACATCAATCTTAATGTTGGTTCAACCCACCCAGAAGCCCTTCAAGAAGTGGTCAAAGAAAGCGGATCAGCGATTGGTTTGGCCTTTGACGGAGACAGTGACCGTTTGATTGCTGTTGATGAGAATGGTGAGATCGTTGATGGTGACAAAATCATGTACATTATCGGAAAGTACCTTTCTGAAAAAGGACAATTGGCCCAAAATACAATTGTGACAACTGTTATGTCCAACCTTGGTTTCCACAAGGCCTTGGACCGTGAAGGCATTAACAAGGCAGTCACTGCAGTTGGCGACCGCTATGTTGTGGAAGAAATGAGAAAATCAGGCTACAACCTCGGTGGTGAACAGTCTGGTCACGTCATCTTGATGGACTACAATACAACAGGTGATGGTCAATTATCAGCTGTTCAATTGACAAAAATCATGAAGGAAACTGGTAAGAGCCTGTCAGAGTTAGCAGCAGAAGTAACCATCTATCCACAAAAATTAGTCAATATCCGAGTGGAAAATGCCATGAAGGAAAAGGCTATGGAAGTGCCAGCTATTAAGGCTATCATCGAGAAGTTGGAAGCTGAAATGGCAGGGAATGGCCGTATCCTTGTTCGTCCAAGTGGAACAGAGCCCCTCTTGCGTGTTATGGCAGAAGCTCCTACAACAGAAGAAGTGGACTACTATGTTGATACCATCGCAGACGTAGTTCGAGCTGAAATCGGGATTGACTAAATCCTAGAAAACTAGATGAAAATAAAAAATTATGGTACAATAGCTTATAATATTGTAGCCAAGGGAGAAAGACATGAATCTTAAACGTGAACAAGAATTTGTTAGTCAGTATCATTTTGATGCGCGTAATTTTGAATGGGAAAATGAAAATGGAGCTCCTGAAACTAAGGTGGATGTGAACTTCCAATTAATTCAACATGACCAAGAAAATCAAGTGACTTCCTTGATTGTTGTCTTGAGTTTTATGATTGTATTTGATAAATTTGTCATCAGTGGAACCATTTCACAGGTGAATCATATCGATGGTCGTATTGTTAACGAACCAAGTGAATTGAACCAAGAAGAAGTGGAAACCTTGGCTCGTCCATGTTTGAACATGCTCAACCGTTTGACTTACGAAGTAACTGAAATTGCATTAGACTTACCAGGAATCAATTTGGAGTTCTAATATGAAATTAGCTGTTATCACAGATTCCTCTGCCTATCTCAGTGCAGAGACCTTACAAAGAGAAGATTTATTTGTCTTGGATATTCCTGTCAATATTGATGGTGAGGAGTATGTCGAAGGTATCAATCTGACTGCTGAGGAGTTTTACCAAAAAATGGCTCAGGCTTCTGAATTGCCTAAGACCAGTCAACCAAGTATTGCAAAGTTAGATGAGATTCTAACTTCGCTTAAAGAACAAGGCTATACCCATGCTTTGGGGCTTTTCCTATCTTCTGGAATTTCAGGTTTTTACCAAAATATCCAGTATATGGTCGATGATTATGAGGGCTTAACCATTGCCTTCCCAGACACTTTGATTACAAGTGCTCCTCTGGGTATCATGGTTGAAAGTGTCTTTAACTGGCGAGACCAGGGCGATGACTTTGCCATTATTCAGGATAAGCTAGCTATTCAAATTAGTCACACATCTGCTTTCATCATGGTGGATGACTTGGACCACTTGGTTAAAGGTGGACGCCTTTCAAATGGAGCTGCGATTTTGGGCAATCTGCTAAGCATTAAGCCAATCCTCTATTTCAATGACCAAGGTGTGATTGAAGTTTACGAAAAAGTTCGTACTGAAAAGAAAGCAACCAAGCGTTTAATTGAGATTATCAAGGAAGCCACAGCTTCAGGCCAATACCGTATCATTGTCATTCACGGAAATGCTCCTGAAAAGGCTGAGGAATTGCGTCAGCACTTACTTGAATCTGGAGTGGGTACGGATGTTTCACTTGCTACATTTGGTAGTGTCATTGGAACACACCTAGGAGCAGGAAGCATTGCTCTAGGCTATATTCCAGTGATTTAGTTGGGACTTTTAGCTTAGTTAAGAAGTTAACAAATGAACACGCCTGAAACCTTGTGTGAAAAAGATAGTTCTTCCAAGGAGTATCTACTCATTGATCAGACCTCCTATTTTCACTTTGTGTTCTTACAGGCTTTGTATCTTAGAAATTGAACACGGACTACCTGCCTCATGAAAAAAGATGCCTGTCTTGCCTTTCATGGAAAGTCAGTGTCATTCCCTATTTTTCAAGGGCAGCTAACGTTCTTTGTATCTTGATAATTGAACACGCCTGGAACTCTGTGTGAAAAAGATAGTTCTTCCAAGGAGTATCTACTCCATGATCAGAACTCCTATTTTCACTTTGTGTTCTTACAGGCTTTGTATCTTAAATAGGAGTAGAGATGAGTATTCGAGTAATTATTGCTGGTTTTAAGGGAAAGATGGGCCAGGCTGCTTGTCAGATGGTCTTGGCTGATCCAGACTTGGACTTGGTAGCAGTTTTGGATCCCTTTGAGTCTGAATCAGAATGGCAGGGTATTCCTGTTTTCAAGGATAAGGCTGATTTGGTCGGTTTTGAAGCAGATGTCTGGGTAGATTTTACTACTCCAACTGTTGCCTACGAAAATACACGTTTTGCTCTTGAAAATGGCTTTGCTCCAGTAGTTGGAACGACTGGTTTCACAAGTGAAGAAATTGCAGAACTAAAAGAATTTTCTCGTGCCCAAGACTTGGGTGGCTTGATTGCCCCTAACTTTGCCTTAGGTGCTGTCTTGCTTATGCAATTTTCAAGGCAGGCTGCTAAATATTTCCCAAATGTGGAGATTATCGAGCTCCATCATGACAAGAAAAAGGATGCTCCGAGTGGAACAGCTATTAAAACAGCTGAGTTAATAGCAGAAGTTCGAAAGTCTACCCAGCAAGGTGCGCCTGATGAAGAAGAATTGATTACAGGTGCTCGTGGTGCTGACTTTGATGGCATGCGGATCCACTCAGTACGTTTGCCAGGCTTAGTAGCTCATCAGGAAGTCATCTTTGGCAATCAGGGAGAAGGATTGACCCTCCGTCATGACTCCTATGATCGCAGCTCCTTCATGACAGGGGTGAATTTGGGAATTAAAGAAGTTGTCAAGCGTCATGAGCTTGTCTATGGATTAGAACACTTATTATGAGATTAACGCAAATGCCTTCTGAATTTCAGAAGGCTTTACCAGTATTAGAAAAAATTAAAGAAGTAGGTTTTGAAGCCTATTTTGTTGGGGGCTCTGTTCGAGATGCCCTCCTCAATCGTCCTATCCATGATGTGGATATTGCGACGTCTTCTTATCCAGAAGAAACCAAGCAGATTTTTCCGCGAACAGCCGATATCGGAATCGAACATGGAACCGTCTTGGTTTTAGATGGGGATGAGGAGTACGAGGTGACTACTTTTCGGACAGAAGATGTCTATGTGGACTACCGTAGACCTAGTGCGGTCTCCTTTGTTCGCTCGCTAGAAGAAGACCTCAAGCGCCGTGATTTTACAGTCAATGCCTTTGCTTTGGACGAGACAGGAGAAATCATTGACTTGTTCCATGGCTTAGAAGATTTGGAAAAGCAAGTCTTACGAGCAGTTGGAGTGGCTAGTGAGCGTTTCAACGAAGATGCTTTGCGGATTATGCGTGGTTTTCGTTTTCAGGCTAGTCTTGGCTTTGAGCTTGAGTCAGAAACATTTAAAGCTATGAAGACTTTGACGCCACTTTTGGAGAAAATTTCTGTGGAGCGTACCTTCGTTGAGTTTGATAAACTCTTGCTGGCTCCATTTTGGAGAAGGGGCTTGGCTTCCATGATTGAGAGTCAAGCTTATGACTATCTCCCTGATATGGCAGCTAGCCAGGACAAGCTCAATAGACTGTTTGATTTGGAGACTGATTTCACCTTTGAATCTTCAGAGCAAGCCTGGTCGGCTTTACTGTCGGCTTTAGAGATTGAAAATGCGCAGCCATTTTTGAAGGCTTGGAAGACCTCACGCCAGTTTGCCAAGCAAGTTCAGGATTTGCTGACTATTTTGGCCTTGCGTGAAAAGGGAGAATTGAGCAAGCGCGATTGTTACCGCTTTGACTTGGATTTACTTTTACAGGCTGAAAATCTTCGTCAGGCCCAAGGAAAAGAAGTCAATCCACAAGCAATCACAGAAACCTATCAGAGTTTGACCATTCATGACAAGAAAGAAATTCAGATTAATGGTGGCATTTTGATTAAGGAATATGGCTATCACCCAGGACCTGACTTGGGAGAGATTTTAACAGAGATTGAGTATGCCATTGTCGATGGAGAATTGGAAAATGACCGTCAAGCCATCCATGCTTATCTGAGGGAGAAAAAATGAGTGATTTTATCGTTGAAAAACTAAGTAAATCCGTCGGTGACAAGACCGTTTTTAAGGATATTTCCTTTATTATCCATGACCTAGACAGAATTGGTCTGATTGGTGTCAATGGAACGGGGAAGACCACCCTTTTGGATGTCCTTTCTGGTGTTTCTGGCTTTGATGGGGATGTCAGTCCCTTTTCAGCTAAGAATGATTACCAGATTGGTTACTTGACCCAAGATCCTGATTTTGATGATAGAAAGACAGTTTTGGATACGGTTCTCTCCAGCGACCTCAAGGAAATCCAGCTCATTCGTGAGTACGAATTGATCATGCTCAACTATAGTGAGGACAAGCAGGCGCGTTTGGAACGGGTCATGGCTGAAATGGACTCTCTCCAAGCATGGGAAATTGAGAGTCAGGTCAAGACAGTTCTTAGCAAGCTGGGGATTCAGGACTTATCCACTCCAGTTGGGGAATTGTCAGGTGGTCTAAGAAGACGGGTCCAGTTGGCGCAAGTTCTTCTTGGCAACCACGACCTATTGCTTCTGGATGAGCCGACCAACCATCTGGATATTGCGACTATTGAGTGGCTGACCCTCTTTTTGAAAAATTCTAAGAAGACCGTCCTTTTTATTACCCACGACCGTTATTTCCTAGACGCTTTATCAACACGTATTTTCGAGTTGGATCGAGCAGGATTGACGGAATATCAGGGCAATTATCAGGACTATGTTCGCCTTAAGGCGGAACAGGACGAGCGCGATGCGGCTCTTCTCCACAAAAAGGAACAACTTTATAAGCAAGAATTGGCCTGGATGCGCAGACAACCGCAGGCGCGTGCAACCAAGCAGCAGGCTCGTATCAATCGTTTCCACGACCTGAAAAAGGAAATTTCAGGCGGCGTTGCTGAGACAGATTTGGCCATGAACTTTGAAACTAGTCGGATTGGGAAAAAGGTCATCGAGTTTCAGGATGTTTCCTTTGCCTATGAAAACAAGCCTATTTTGCAAGATTTTAATCTCTTGGTGCAAGCTAAAGATCGTATTGGAATTGTTGGGGACAACGGTGTTGGGAAATCAACTCTCCTTAACTTGATTGCAGGCATTCTTGAGCCGACAGCAGGACAAGTTGTGATTGGGGAAACTGTTCGCATTGCCTATTTCTCTCAACAAATTGAGGGTTTGGATGAAAGCAAGCGTGTGATCAATTACCTGCAGGAAGTGGCAGAGGAGGTCAAGACCAGTGGTGGTTCTACGACTTCCATCGCTGAGTTGCTGGAGCAGTTTCTCTTTCCACGTTCGACGCATGGAACCTTGATTGAGAAATTGTCTGGGGGAGAGAAAAAACGTCTTTATCTCCTCAAATTGCTCTTGGAAAAACCAAATGTTCTCCTCTTAGACGAGCCAACCAATGATTTGGATATTGCAACCTTGACAGTTTTGGAGAATTTCTTGCAAGGCTTTGCTGGTCCAGTTTTGACTGTTAGTCACGACCGCTATTTTTTGGATAAAGTAGCGACTAAGATTCTCGCTTTTGAAGATGGTGAGATTCGTTCTTTCTTTGGTCATTACACCGATTACCTTGATGAAAAAGCTTTTGAAACAGAGATGGTCAATCAAGTTCAAAAGGCTGAAAAGGAGAAGGTTGTCAAGGTCCGAGAAGACAAGAAACGCATGACCTACCAAGAAAAGCAGGAGTGGGCAAGTATTGAAGGCGATATTGAAGCCTTGGAAAACCGTATCGCTGCTATTGAAGAGGAAATGCAGGCCAATGGTTCTGACTTTGGCAAATTAGCGACTCTTCAAAAAGAACTAGACGAGAAAAATGAAGCACTCCTTGAAAAATACGAACGCTATGAGTATCTCAGTGACTTTGATAGCTAGAAGAATAGAAAAATCCCGTCTCATGACAGGATTTTTCTATTCTTTTTTGGTTTCTTGGTGAAAGATATTTTGCCAAGTTTCGTGGCGTCTCCAGATACTGGTATGGACGATGCCATCTAATTCATAGCAGATGAGTTTGGTCTTTTGACTGATGGAAGTGATTTGAATATCCTTGATAGCAGAATTCAAGTCTTTTTCGGCTTTATAGGCTTCTTTATTAATCTGTTCTCCATCTTGGCGAATATAGACAAAATCATCAGCCAAGAGTTCTTCCAGTTGATTTCCTTGGTCAATCAATTGTTCACGCATAAGCAATTTTTTATAGACATTGTCTAAAATTTCATCCTCAGGAATAGGTGCTGGTTCAATATGGACATCGGTATCAAAAACCCCAAAACGTTCCTCCAGCATAGACTCGACCTGATCCGCAATCTCGTGGCTTTCATAAACCGACAAGTCAGGATTCATCTCCAGCGTAATATCCAGGTAGATGTTGCTACCGTAGGTACGACCTCTTTGCGACTTAACCTTGCTGATCTTGGGAATTTCCATGATAGCCTTTTGATAATCCTCAAGCAGACGGTCGTCAAAACCATCTGAAAGACTAAAGGAAGACTCGATAAAGATATCATAGGCAGTTTTCAAGATAAAGAAAGTGATGATGATGGCAACCAGTTTATCCACAATGGGATAATTGAAACTGCTAGCTAGGATGGCAATGGTAGTTCCCAGTGAGGTAACAGCATCAGAAAGATTGTCCTTTGCTGCGGTCTTCAGTGCCTTAGAGTTGGATTTCTTACTGAGGCGAGTATTGTAGAGATAAACTAGAAACATAATCGATGCAGAAATGATTCCTAGAGTGGCACCCAGAGGATCAATGACCGTTTCTTCACGACTGAGAATCTTCTGAATGGTATCCCTTAGAACATCAAAGCCAACATAGAACATGATGATGGAAGTGACTAAACTAGCCAAATCTTCAATCTTCCAGTGACCAAAACGGTGGTCACGGTCTGCAGGCTGGCGTGCCATTCGAATCCCAATCAAGAGGGCCACATTTCCAATGATATCCGATACGTTGTTAAAACCATCTGCCACCAAACTGGATGAATGGATGAGGTGCCCAGTTGCTAATTTGGCTGCAGACAAGATCAAATAGGTCGAAATACTGATAATGGCCCCACGCTCAGCTAACTTAAGATTTGAGATAGATTGCTTCATTCAACTTCCTTTCTAGTCACATAGCATTCTACCATTATACTGGTTTTCAAGGGAAAATTCAAATAAGGCAGTTTTTACTCTTTGAAAACTTTTCAAAATTTGGTATAATAGTACTACTCAAGGGAGTAGCTGGCAGAAACCTGTGATAGTGTCGTCATTCCGAATTTTATACTGAAAAGTATGCTTTCCGGCACTATCTTAAACAGCGAGACTTGTTATGATTAACAGGTCTCTTTTTGTTTGTCGTGAAAAGATGCGATGAGGAAAAAGAGAGTCTGTTTTGCACACAATGTCAAGGAGGAGACACATGTCAAAAGAACAAAAACGCCAAGCGTTTTACACTCAGAGTCCTGAAGAGGTCTTGAAGGCTGTGGATGCGACCGAGCAAGGTTTGTCATCAAGTGAGGCGGAAAAGCGCCTTGCAGAATTTGGCCACAATGAACTCGAAGAAGGCGAGAAACGATCAATCCTGGTCAAATTTATCGAGCAATTTAAGGATTTGATGATTATCATCCTAGTTGCGGCAGCTATTTTGTCAGTTGTGACTTCTGGTGGGGAAGATATCGCAGATGCCATTATCATCCTAGCCGTGGTTATCATTAACGCTGCCTTTGGTGTTTACCAAGAAGGAAAAGCCGAAGAAGCCATCGAAGCCCTCAAATCTATGTCAAGTCCAGCTGCCCGCGTTCTTCGCGATGGTCACATGGCTGAGATTGATTCAAAAGAATTGGTTCCTGGTGATATCGTTGCCCTCGAAGCAGGTGATGTTGTACCTGCAGACCTACGTTTGCTAGAAGCCAACTCTCTTAAAATCGAAGAAGCAGCTCTTACAGGTGAGTCTGTGCCAGTCGAAAAAGACTTGACAGTTGAACTTGCTACAGATGCTGGTATTGGTGATCGTGTCAACATGGCCTTCCAAAACTCTAACGTGACCTATGGTCGTGGGATGGGTGTTGTTGTCAATACAGGTATGTACACGGAAGTTGGTCATATTGCTGGCATGCTTCAAGATGCAGATGAGACAGACACACCACTTAAACAAAACTTGAACAACCTTTCTAAGGTCTTGACTTATGCAATTTTGGTCATTGCCCTTGTTACTTTTGTAGTGGGTGTTTTCATTCAAGGCAAAAATCCACTTGGTGAGTTGATGACCTCTGTTGCGCTTGCTGTTGCAGCCATTCCAGAAGGGCTACCAGCTATCGTAACTATCGTTCTTGCCCTTGGTACTCAAGTTTTGGCCAAACGAAACTCAATCGTTCGTAAGTTGCCAGCAGTTGAAACACTTGGTTCAACAGAAATCATTGCTTCTGATAAGACTGGTACGCTGACTATGAACAAGATGACAGTAGAAAAAGTCTTCTACGATGCAGTCCTACATGACTCAGCTGATGATATTGAACTAGGTCTTGAAATGCCCCTTCTTCGTTCAGTTGTCTTGGCAAATGATACTAAAATTGATGTGGAAGGCAACCTGATTGGTGACCCTACTGAAACAGCCTTCATCCAGTATGCCTTGGATAAGGGTTACGATGTCAAAGGATTCTTAGAGAAATATCCACGTGTGGCTGAGTTGCCATTTGACTCTGACCGTAAGCTTATGTCAACGGTTCACCCATTGCCAGATGGTCGTTTCCTTGTAGCAGTTAAGGGTGCGCCAGACCAACTTTTGAAACGTTGTGTACTTCGTGACAAGGCTGGGGATATTGCTCCGATTGACGAAAAGGTTATAAACCTCATTCATATAAACAATTCTGAAATGGCCCACCAAGCCTTGCGTGTCCTTGCAGGTGCTTATAAGATTATTGACAGCATTCCAGAAAACCTGACTTCTGAAGAGCTTGAAAATGATTTAATCTTTACTGGTTTGATTGGGATGATTGACCCTGAACGTCCTGAAGCTGCTGAGGCTGTTCGTGTGGCTAAGGAAGCGGGAATTCGTCCAATCATGATTACAGGTGACCACCAAGACACTGCAGAAGCTATTGCTAAACGTTTGGGAATCATTGATGCAAATGATACAGAAGGACACGTTTTAACTGGTGCTGAGCTCAACGAACTGTCAGATGAAGACTTTGAAAAAGTAGTTGGTCAATACTCTGTTTATGCCCGTGTATCTCCAGAACATAAGGTTCGTATTGTGAAGGCTTGGCAAAAACAAGGTAAAGTCGTTGCCATGACAGGTGACGGTGTCAATGATGCGCCAGCTCTGAAAACAGCCGATATCGGTATCGGTATGGGAATCACTGGTACAGAGGTTTCTAAGGGAGCTTCTGACATGATTCTTGCAGATGATAACTTTGCGACTATCATTGTTGCAGTGGAAGAAGGACGTAAGGTCTTCTCAAACATTCAAAAGACTATTCAGTACCTACTTTCTGCCAATACTGCTGAAGTATTAACCATCTTCCTATCAACCTTGTTTGGTTGGGATGTCTTGCAGCCAGTTCATCTCTTGTGGATCAACTTGGTAACCGATACTTTCCCAGCAATTGCACTAGGTGTTGAACCTGCTGAGCCTGGTGTCATGAACCATAAACCACGTGGTCGTAAGGCAAGCTTCTTCTCAGGTGGTGTTCTGACTTCTATCATCTATCAAGGTGTACTCCAAGCAGCTATTGTTATGAGTGTTTATGGACTTGCGATTGCTTACCCAGTACATGTGGGTGATAATCATGCTATTCATGCTGATGCCCTTACTATGGCCTTTGCAACCCTTGGTTTGATTCAGCTCTTCCATGCCTACAATGTCAAGTCTGTTTACCAGTCCATCTTGACAGTTGGACCATTCAAGTCTAAGACTTTCAACTGGTCCATCTTGGTATCCTTCATCCTTCTTATGGCAACAATTGTCGTAGAACCGCTTGAAGGAATCTTCCACGTAACCAAACTAGACTTGTCACAATGGGGAATCGTTATGGGCGGAAGCTTCTCAATGATTATTATCGTCGAAATTGTTAAGTTTATTCAACGTAAACTTGGCTTTGACAAGAATGCGATTTAAAAAAAGTCATCTTCGGATGGCTTTTTGCTACAGTTTAGGGAAAGGGCTTGCAGTTATCGGCTTTTGTGCTATAATTGCTATAATATAGTAAAAAGCAAGAGGAGTGTGAGGAAGTGGAAAAGAAAATTGTGAAGGATATCTTATTTTTATCTCAGGTGTCTCAGCCAGCAAGTCAGGATGATCTGTATCTTGCCAGAGATTTGCAGGATACACTCTTAGCAAATCGTGAGACCTGTGTCGGTCTATCTGCCAATATGATTGGGGTGCAAAAGCGCGTGATTATCTTTAATCTTGGCTTGGTTCCTGTGGTCATGTTTAACCCAGTGCTCCTGTCCTCTGAAGGAGTTTATGAGACAGAGGAAGGTTGTTTGTCCTTGACAGGTGTGAGACCTACTAAGCGTTATGAAATCATAAGGGTTGCTTATCGTGACAGCAAGTGGCAGGAACAGACCATTACCTTGACAGGCTTCCCAGCTCAGATTTGCCAGCATGAACTGGATCACTTGGAAGGACGAATCATTTAGGAGGAAAGCAAATGAAACGAATAGTCTTCGAACTTATTTTTATCGCAACGACCTGGTATATCTTTTTACCGCCCCTTAACCTAACCAGCTGGGAATTTCTATTTTTCCTCTGTGGGCATTTGCTGGTTGTAGCAATCTTATTTGGCTTTGGCAAGGGAATCAATCTGGTCAAAACGGTGCATGTGCGCCACGGCAAGGCAGAAGCTGCCTTAAATCTGGAGGGTTTCAAAATCAATTGGTTAGGGAAAATCCTTTTAGCTTCTATTGGAGGAATTCTTCTCTTAGCAGCCTTGGTTTCCTTGGTGACTTCTAGCATTTTTCAGGCTAAGAATTATGCCAATGTAGTCACGGTTACTGAAAAAGACTTTACTGAATTTCCTAAGAGTGACACCAGTAAGGTTCCTATTCTAGATAGAAGTACTGCTGAAAAAATTGGTGACCGCTACTTGGGTTCCCTAACGGATAAGGTGTCGCAGTACGTAGCGGCAGACACCTATACCCAATTGACGATTGATGGAAAACCTTATCGAGTTACGCCACTAGAATACGCAGATCCTATCAAGTGGTTTAATAATCAAGCCAAGGGAATCGGCGAATATATCAAGGTGGATATGGTAACTGGAAATGCGGACTTGGTGGACTTGAAGACACCAATCAAATATTCAGACTCGGAATATTTTAACCGTGATGTCAAACGTCACCTACGCTTGAAGTACCCAACTAAAATCTTCAAGACTCCATCTTTTGAGGTGGACGATGAGGGCAATCCTTTCTATGTGGCTACAGTTTACCAAAAGCAATTTGGGCTTGCGGTTCCTCGTCCTGTTTCAGTCATTATCTTGGATGCCACAAATGGAGAAACCAAGGAATACAGCTTGGCAGATGTTCCAGAATGGGTGGACAGGGTTTATCCAGCTGAGGAAACCATCGAGCAAATCAACTATAACGGCAAGTACAAGGACGGTTTCTGGAATGCTATGATTTCCAAGAAAAACGTGACCCAGACTACCAAGGGATATAATTATTTGTCTATCGGCAATGACATCTACCTATACACAGGAGTGACATCGGCCAATGCAGATGAAAGTAATCTTGGTTTTATCCTTGAAAATATGCGAACAGGAGAAATCACTAAGTATAGTTTGGCTTCTGCGACCGAAGAATCAGCCCGTGAATCAGCCGAAGGTGCTGTTCAGGAGAAATCCTACAAGGCAACCTTCCCAATCCTCATCAACCTCAATGACAAACCTCTCTACATCATGGGCTTGAAGGACAATGCTGGCTTGGTCAAAGAGTACGCTTTGGTAGATGCAGTCGAGTACCAAAACGTTATCGTAGCTACGACAGTGGAAGAGCTACTCAGCAAGTACGCTAATAAAAACGACCTTGAAATTGATAATGAAACGACAGAAAGTATCAAGGGTGTGGTGGAAGACCTCAAATCAGCTGTTATCAAGGGCGACACCGTCTACTTCTTTAAAGTTGATGGCAAGATTTACAAGGTTAAGGCCTCAGTATCAGATGACCTCCCTTACCTCGAAAATGGTAAAACCTTCGAAGGTCAAGTAGGAAAAGACAACTATCTCAAGACCTTTAAAGTGCAGTAAAAACAGCTCTATTTAAGAAATATATTTTATAATAAGGTAAATTAATACTAATGGAGGACAAACAAATGGGTTTTTATGTGATGGTTGCTTCAATGCTACTCGGACTGCTAGCTTTGAAGATAGGTTTTTCTCAGTTCAAGGAGAAAAAAGATAAATTCTTATCTATCTTAACAAGTTTAGCTGGCCTAGCCCTTGTTCTCGTGGCTGTCTGGTTAGGATGGCCAAAATAACCAGAGAAACCTCGGTCAAACCGAGGTTTTTTAGATGAATTTCTTGGTTGTGGTTAAAAAATATGCTACACTATCAATATGAAAATTTTAATCCCAACAGCAAAAGAAATGAACACAGACTTGCCAAGTATCGAAGCAACTTCTTTAAAACCAGAAAGCCAGGCCGTGCTGGATGCCTTGGCCCGCTATTCTGCTAGTCAATTGGAGAGTTTTTACAAAGTTTCAGCCGAGAAAGCTGCGGAAGAATTTCAACATATCCAAGCTTTGAAAAGGCAAACTGCTCAACACTACCCAGCCTTGAAACTTTTTGATGGGCTGATGTACCGTAATATCAAGCGAGACAAACTGGACGAGGCAGAACAAGCCTATCTTGAAAATCATGTCTTTATTACTTCGGCTTTGTACGGAGTCGTTCCAGCCTTGTCACCTATGGGCCCTCACCGTTTGGACTTTTTGATGAAATTAAAAGTCGCAGGTAAGACTTTGAAGAGCCATTGGAAGGCAGCTTATGATGAAGCTCTGAAGCAGGAAGAAGTGATTTTCTCTCTCTTGTCATCAGAATTTGAGACTGTATTTTCTAAGGAAATCAGAGAAAAAATGGTGACCTTCAAATTCATGGAGGACAAAGGTGGTCAGCTAAAGATTCACTCAACTATTTCCAAGAAAGCGCGTGGTGCCTTCCTGACAGCCCTGATAGAAAATCAAGTACAGACGGTGGAAGAAGCTCGTCGCTTAAGCTTTGCAGGATTTAACTACCGAGAAGACCTGTCACAGCCGCAGGAATTGGTTTTTGTAAAGGAAGTATAGAAAATAGATAAAAGAAAAAGTCAGCAGAATTATGCTGACTTTTTTCTAGCTTATAAAGTATTGGATATATGAATCTCATTTGATAAACAGTTAAGATGATTAACCAAATTCATGATTGACAGATGGTTTCGGCAAATAAACTTCTTGGTAATTCCTGGAATATAGAAATTAGACACAATGATATCGTAGTCTGTCTGATTTAAAATCTCAGGACTTGTTTCCAATTCATCCCAAGTATCAAAGGTGAATCGATTGTTACAATAGTATATAAGCATATCCTTTAAAGTAAGTGATAGGGCGTGGTCAAAGTTACTGATAATCAAAACCTTGATAGGTGGTCGATTTTCTAACAACTGAGTAGAGAGGTTTTCAGCATGGGTTAAGATGGTGTACATCAAGTGTTCCAACTGTTCAGGATGGTCATGCTGTCCAATTGCTTGACGGTATTGAGCCAGTTCTTGACGCGCACTCCCTATAAAGTCTGGGAAGTAAACTTCGAAATTTTTAATCGTCAATGCTTTTTGTTCAAATAAGATTGGGGTAGAAAAGATTTCCTGTCTTTCAAAGAAAGCAGTGTTGTGTAAATGCCAAATCAGCTCATCGTGGTTGGTAAAGGTAATCTTATATTGTTTTGACAGGCGTTCTAATATTTGACTCAGTAATTGGTAAGAGTATCTTGCTTCACTGTTTTTTTCTAAAGAGTTGAAGAATTCTTTAGGATCTAAGAAAAGACTGTTTTGAATAAAGGATATAAAAATTTGGGCGATGATATCTGGAGTGATTTCAAGTCCCAGTTTTTCAGAGAAATGGACAAGTAGCTCCTCAAAATTTGGAATATTCATCAAAAGAGGGTAGTATTCATCGAAGAAATGATTTGGTAAGTTGATAAAATGACCATTTTTGACGCGGTAAATACTGATAGCTATCATCAATTTGTACATTCTATAAATTGAAAATCGCATTGGATAATTCGTGATTTTATAGAAGAAATCAGCAAACTCTGTTAAATCCTCCTCAGGAAGGTCTGGAAAAGGCCAATCTAGGAAATAATAGCGCTCAGAGAAGTATTGGGCAAAAAAGTAACGAATATCGATCTCATTTCCACGTATCTCGGATGGAGTAAAAGATAATTCAATTTGAAACTGAGATGAAAGAGTCTTTGTAATATTTCTGCCCAATCGATAGAGGTTGGCAGTACTAGAGTGAAGATTTTCTATTGTTCGATAAATAGGTAGCCCCTCATTGAAGAACATATACTCTAGTAATTGAAAAGATTGAGAATTAGCAAGAAAATATTGATAAACATCTTCTACACTAGTGTTAACTTCTAAATCTATCATGATTCCGTTAACAGAAGATTGGATGTCAATAGATGGAAAGGCAAGACGTAATTCATTTAAATCACTTTTTAAAATTCGTTCTGTACATCCTAATTTTTCGGCTAGTTCATGTAATTTCATCCAATTACGATTCTGAATTAGGGTTTCCATTAAGCGTGATTGTCTTTGATTTTTTGTGGATAAAAGGTTGCGCATATAGGTAATTTCCTCCTTAAGTTATTATATCACATCTTTGTTTTAATATAACAAAAAAACTAGAATCAAAAAATGTTCTGATAATTCGAAAAAAATAGAATACAATAAATGGCTTTCATGAACAGAAATACGATATAGTAATTCTTTGGATAATATTGATTTATATATCAAATAGTTGTACATTAGGAACTATAAAATACTATCTAGGAGTTTACAATGAAACATTCACATAAGAAATCATTTGACTGGTATAGCATGCAACAACGATACTCTATTCGTAAGTATCACTTTGGTGCGGCTAGTGTCTTGCTTGGGACAGCCTTAGTCTTGGGAACTGCTGCCAATGCGCAATCAGTACAAGCAGAGGAACAACATCCTGAGGCAACTAATAGTGTCTCTGTTGATAAGGTAGATGAAGCTACTAAACCAGCAGAAGTTTCTACACCTAAAAAAGAAACAACTTATGCAGCTCCAACTGTTGCCAACCCAGTAGATACGACTCCAGCTAAATCTGATGAAGCTAAAGCGCCAGCAGAAAAAGTTGAAGAAGTAAAAGATAAAAAAGAAGAAGTAACACAGCAAGATGCTGTTGACAAGTCAAAATTGTTAACAGCTCTTTCGCGTGCTAAAAAACTTGAGAGTAAGTTATATACAGAAGCAAGTGCTGCTAACTTGCAAGCAAGTATTCAAGCTGGTCAAAGTTTGCTTGGGAAAGCAGATGCGACTGAAGCTGAAGTATCAGCAGCAGAGTCTTCTATTCAATCAGCTATTATTGGGCTAGAACTTCGTTCTAACTCTGATAAAGGAACTGTATCAGAAACTCCTGTAGTGAAGAAAGCTGACACAGCAGAAGCCAAAGAAGAAGCTAAACCAGCTGCAACAACGACTGATCGTTCAGCTGTTGACAGTGCTGTTTTGCCAACTAGCACAGCTGCTAAAGTAGAAGCGACTTCAGCTCCAGAAACAACTAATGAAATCTTGAAACCAGGTTTGAGCCTTTCTGATGCTCGTCAAAATCCAGCTATCCGTAAGGAAGACTTGGATAAGGGACACAGTGGCTTTAGAGCTTCTAGCAATCCAGCAAACCCAATTGTATCAGGTTCTGGAAATACAGTTGCATTTTCAGACATCAGCCAAGGTGGTCGTAGCTATAGTTTCCGTGGCTACGGGAACTCACGTGGTGGAAATTCTATTCATTACGATGTAACAACAGTACGTCAAGGTAACAGATTGAATTTCACAATTAAATATTCTGGTCCAGGTGAATTTGTTAATAACAACTTTCTCTTGGATAAAGGGGATGGATTTGGAAATCCTTCAAATGCGACTATCTCCACTCCAAGATTGAGAGAACAATCAAAACCTATTAGTCAGGGTGCCAACTTCGTATCTCATTCAGGATACAGTATGACCTCTGCTACTTCAACAAATACGGAACAAACAGTCAGATTTAGTTTGCCTATCAATAATCCAAATGGTGACTTGTCTGTTCGTTTGAAACCAGTTACTTTTAACGTGGACCAAGGTGGTGGTGGTGCCGCGACTAGCAATGACCCATACAGTAACTCCAACTATTATCATAGAGCAAACCCACTGCTCTTGGATGCTAACCCGAATGGTGGTACTAATAATAAGACTGTTTCAGAAGACATTGACTTCCAAACTGTCTATCTTCCAACTAGTAAGTTACCAGAAGGTCAAACTAGATTAGTTCGAGAAGGTGAAAAAGGCCAACGTCAAATTACCTATAAAGTTCACCGATTTGGTAGCGAAACAATTTTAGGATTGCCAATTAGTAATAGTGTTACTAAAGAAGCTAAGCCACGTATTATGCAAATTGGTGTGGCTAAAGAGCTAATCGATACAGTAAAACCACGTGTTGATCAAAATAAAGTCGGTGATACAAATAACCTCACTTTCTATCTTGATAATGATGGCAACGGTGTTTATACTGAAGGTGTAGACGAACTTGTTCAAAAAATTGCTATTAAAGATGGAGCACAAGGTGCTAAAGGTGAAAAAGGAGATCAAGGTGAACGCGGTCTGACTGGAGCTAAAGGTGAAAAAGGAGATCGAGGCGAACGCGGTCTGACTGGAGCTAAAGGTGAAAAAGGAGACCAAGGTGAACGCGGTCTGACTGGAGCCCAAGGTGCTAAAGGTGAAAAAGGAGATCGAGGTGAACGCGGTCTCACCGGAGCGCAAGGTGCTAAAGGTGAAAAAGGAGACCAAGGTGAACGCGGTCTGACTGGAGCTAAAGGTGAAAAAGGAGCCCAAGGTGAACGCGGTCTGACTGGAGCCCAAGGTGCTAAAGGTGAAAAAGGAGACCAAGGTGAACGCGGTCTGACTGGAGCTAAAGGTGAAAAAGGAGACCAAGGTGAACGCGGTCTGACTGGAGCTAAAGGTGAAAAAGGAGACCAAGGTGAACG
>NZ_JAHZPT010000011.1:0-50900 GCF_019929545.1 Streptococcus mitis | reverse complement strand
TGGGACTTTTTTTCTACACAAAAATAGGCTCCATAATATTTATAGGAGATTTACCCACTACAAATATTATAGAGCCTTTTTTGAAATAAAGACATAGATATTTCTGTTTCTCATTTCCCTTATTTTAACCATTCAGGAAATCTTAAGCACCATTTAGGATTTAGAGTAAGGATTTAGGAAAATATAGCTTATATTAGAGATGTATCGAGTTTACAAAGGAGAGTTCATATGAAGAAGTATCAACTTCTATTCAAAATAAGTGCAGTTTTCTCTTACTTATTTTTCGTATTTGGTCTTTCTCAGCTAACGCTTATCGTCCAAAATTATTGGCAATTTTCTTCCCAGATTGGCAATTTCGTCTGGATTCAAAATCTCTTGAGTTTGCTATTTAGTGGAGTCATGATTTGGATTCTGGTTAAGACAGGCCATGGTTATCTCTTTCGCATTCCAAGAAAAAAATGGCTTTGGTATTCGATTTTGACAGTACTAGTGGTAGTGCTCCAGATCTCTTTTAACGTTCAGACAGCTAAACATGTTCAGTCAACTGCTGAAGGTTGGGCTGTATTGATCGGTTATAGTGGGACCAACTTTGCTGAGCTAGGTATCTATATAACTTTGTTCTTTCTGACTCCACTTATGGAAGAGCTAATCTATAGAGGATTACTGCAACACGCCTTTTTTAAGCATTCGAGATTTGGCCTTGATTTGCTTCTTCCGTCCATTTTATTTGCTCTTCCTCATTTTTCAAGCCTGCCTAGTTTGTTAGATATCTTCGTCTTTGCAACATCTGGCATCATCTTTGCTAGTTTGACCCGCTATACCAAGAGCATTTATCCATCCTATGCGGTGCATGTGATTAATAATATTTTCGCAACATTACCATTTTTGCTGACTTTTTTACAGAGGGTGTTTGGGTAAATACTAGCGCGAGAGTTAGGAATGACAGCTTTTCAACTTAAGGAGGTAAATGAGTATGACACCATTAAAATGGTTTGCTGGAGGAAGCGAAAGACGTTGTGAAGCCATGATTATCATAGATCATCTATTGGAAGATATAAAGGATACGCCTCAACTGACTCCTTTGAAAAATCTGTTAGTAAGTTATAAAAGGCGATTAGAGGACGATGGGACCTCTACCCCATTTATATTGAGTCAAATGAATGTTGACATCTCACGTGTATTGATTGACAATAAGCTGATGTTATCAGAAAGTCAATCCGAGCAGATCAAAAAATTGAGAGAATTATCTGCTATTCGCTATGGTTACTGATGAAGTGCAGGGATAAGCATCTTTCTACAATTTCCAGTCAAATAAATTGCATTCGTTTTCTCAAGCAGGTATACTAGTATAGTTAGATGAAAAATTCTGAAAATTTAAGAATAGAAAAGAGAACAAATCTTATGGCAAAAGATATTCGTGTCTTACTTTACTACCTTTATACTCCAATTGAAAATGCAGAGCAATTTGCTGCAGACCACTTGGCTTTCTGTAAATCAATCGGCCTTAAAGGCCGTATCCTAGTCGCTGACGAGGGAATTAACGGAACAGTTTCAGGGGATTATGAGACAACTCAAAAATACATGGACTACGTTCACAGCCTCCCAGGCATGGAAGACCTCTGGTTCAAGATTGACGAAGAAAGTGAACAAGCCTTCAAGAAGATGTTTGTTCGCTACAAGAAAGAAATTGTCCACCTTGGTTTGGAAGACAACGACTTTGACAACGACATCAACCCACTTGAAACAACAGGTGCTTACTTGTCTCCAAAAGAGTTCAAAGAAGCTCTTCTTGACGAAGATACAGTTGTCCTTGACACACGTAACGATTATGAGTATGACCTCGGACATTTCCGTGGGGCTATCCGCCCAGATATCCGCAACTTCCGTGAGTTGCCACAGTGGGTTCGTGATAACAAGGAAAAATTCATGGACAAGCGTGTCGTGGTTTACTGTACAGGTGGGGTTCGCTGTGAGAAATTCTCAGGCTGGATGGTCCGTGAAGGCTACAAAGATGTCGGCCAATTGCACGGAGGAATTGCAACTTACGGTAAAGACCCAGAAGTCCAAGGTGAACTTTGGGATGGGAAAATGTACGTCTTTGACGAGCGTATTGCCGTAGATGTCAACCATGTCAACCCAACCATCGTAGGAAAAGACTGGTTTGATGGAACACCATGTGAACGTTATGTCAACTGTGGAAATCCATTCTGTAACCGTCGTATCTTGACATCAGAAGAAAATGAAGACAAGTACCTTCGTGGATGCTCACACGAGTGCCGTGTTCACCCACGTAACCGCTATGTTTCAGAACATGAATTGACACAAGCTGAAGTTGTCGAGCGCCTAGCCGCTATCGGTGAAAGCTTGGATCAAGCAGCTACTGTATAAGATTAAACAGTCCTCAGGGGCTGTTTTTCTATGCTTTTTACTCAAAAATCTAAAGTTTGTTTCTGTATCTTTCAGGAAAATAGGGTATACTATATGTAAACGATTTCAAAGGAGTCCAGTTATGACGAAAACATTTTTTATTCCAAATAAACAGAGCATTTTAGGAGAACAGGAAATTTTGACTGCCAAGTCTATCTTGGCCTTGATAGATGGTTTGGAGTCACATAGCTATGATGCAGTCTATCTCCGTCAGCCTCTTAGCCGTCTTGAGTATATTGAGTGTGCGATAGTGGGGCAATCACAATTTCTTTTTAAGGTCAGTTATGCTGATGATCAAAAGGCTTACCGTGTCGATCTTCCTGACCTACTCACGAAGACAGACTGGCGGATTATCAAATCATTTTTAGATGCTCTGCTTGCTTACACGGGAACTGAGATTGAAGGATTAGATGGTTTTGATTTTGAAGCTTATTTCCAAGCAAGTATTCAAGCCCATCTAGCAGACACTGCAGCTCGTTTTACGATTTGCCAAGGAGTTTTTAATCCTGTTTTCTTTAGTCATGAGGATTTGAAAAGCTTTTTAGAGGAAGACGGCTTGGTACAGTTTGAAGCGCGTGTGCGTGCGGTTCAAGAGACGGATGCTTACTTTGCAAGAGTTTCCTTCTATCAGGATGGAGAAGGACAAGTTCACGGTGTTTACCATCTGGCTCAAGGAGTCAAGACAGTGTTACCGAGAGAACCATTTGTTCCTGCAGCCTATATGGAGCAATTGGTGAATAAGGAAGTTCAGTGGGAGATTGACTTGGTTCAAATCACAGGAGACGGCTCTAAACCAGAAGACTATGAAGCCATTGCCCGCTTGGACTATGCAAAATTCCTAGAGTCATTATCATCAGCATCTTACCACCAATTAGATGCCAATCAATTAGAAATACAACCCATCCTAGGACAAGATTTTAAAGCATTAGCACAAGAAGAGTAAATCAGAAGCAGGTCAATCGACTTGCTTTTTTGACATAGAAAAAATCCTGCCATGAAAGACAGGATTGCTACTCAATGAAAATCAAAGAGCAAACTAGGAAGCTAGCCGCAGGCTGCTCAAAACACTGTTTTGAGGTTGTAGATGAAACTGACGAAGTCAGTAACCATACATACGGTAAGGCGAAGCTGACGTGGTTTGAAGAGATTTTCGAAGAGTATGAAGTTTAAAGAAAGGCCAAGATACGAAGATAATCTCCAATCAGTGCCACTTCAGCTACAAAGAAGAGGAGGATAATGACTCCGTTCACAAGGACAGACAAGAATAACTGATAGAAGGAGTCGGTTTCACTTGCTTGACTTGGCCTTGTAATGATATGGAGACTAGCAAGCAGAATGATTCCAATGCTAATCACACACAAGAGGGCTGTAAATCGCAGGCTATCAAAGAAGGCAAAGAAACTAGCAATAGCAGTGAGGAAGATTGGAATTGCCAAGAGTTGACTATATTGTTGGAGAACCTTTTCTAGCGTCCACTCCTTTTCTTGGTAGATAAATCGTCTCACGACGAAACTACCCAAGAGGAATGAAAAGAAGAAGAGCGTTGTTGCTACTAGGATAGAGATAATCGAAAAGAGATTCAATGAAGCAAATTGTTCAGGGAAGTGATTATGCATAGTTGCTATATGTCCATAGTAAGCATGTTTGATGTGGTAGATACTAAAGAAAAAGGAAGATGCAGAAAACAGAATGAGCAAGAGAAAGGCTGTGTAGCTGTGTGTGCTACTTGTTTCAAGCTTGCTTGTAGGAGATTTGAGAGCCTCCACTAGCCAAGACCAAAAATCAAGCGCTTGCTCTTTCCATCTATCCGTAGATTTTGGAGCTTGGTCGGGGATATAGGGACTTTCTAAGGATTGACTGATAAGAAGGGGCTCTTTCGTGGTTGGTTTTTGCTGAGGAAGTGCTTCTTGACTCTCTTCAGCTATAGTGACTTTTTCTGTTTCTTTAGAAAGGTCTGACTCTTCTTCAGTAGAATCTAATGCTTTCTTTTCTTCTATTTCTGTTCTCGCTTCACTGTCTTCAGGAGCTTCAATTTTCTCTTCTTGCTGGCTTTCCAGTTCGACCTCAGCTTGAGAGACTTCCTCCTCTACTTGAGTATTTTTTTCAATTGGCGTATCGAGATTAGCTATCGTTTCTTCAGCCTTGTCTGCAACCTCTTGAGCTTGCTCTTCAGGTTTGTTCTTGCTTGTTGTTTTTACAAAATCATTACTTTCAAACCATTCTTGTTTCATGGTAGAACCTCCTTTTTAGTTAGATAAATATGCTTCCATAGTAGCGAATGTAAGCGTTTTTGTCAACGATTTCTAGAAGAAGACTCGTGTTCCTCTGCTTTGAGTAGATAGATATATTGGTCTGCCCTTGCTATGAGTTGATCTTTCACATCAGCTTTTTCTGTTTTATAAGGATTGCTTAAATGTTCATCTCTGTTTTCTTTATTGTTAAATGAACGTCTTCCTTCTCTCACAAAATGAAGAATAGAACCATGTTTTGTTGAAAGATCTAAGTTGATTCTTTGTTTTTCTTCTTCGGAAAGTAGCAGTTGTAGGTCTGTTTTCGCCACCAATTCCACCTTACCGTGTACTTGGATATTTTCAGCGTGGAAGTGATGTTCTGTTGACTCTAGCTGACTATCTGTAAGGTCTGTATCAAAGATATTAATGATATTAGGGGTTGTGAGTTTACTGTTTTTGATACGACTTCCTTCAATTCGGAGGAGATAGCCATTATTGGTATTGAGGGTCGCATTTTCAAGGCTGGCATTGGTGATACTGGTTTGACCGCGATTTGCTGAGATGTTGATTCCTTTTAGAGTTCTCCCTTTTGGCAATTGGAGAATAACTTCTTCAAAACGACGAGAGTAGTTGCTTGCGATATGGAGAATCCCGCCAATTCCAGAAGAGAGAAATGGAGTTTCAGACAGTTTCTTATCAGTGAGGCTCAGCGTTTTATCGTTCTGATTTGTGATAAGATCATGGTGAGCAGAAAGAGATGGATGGTAAGAAATGTGGATTTGATCATCCAAAGAGTCTGTGATGGTGAGCGCGTGTTGGTGGAGCGTAATCTCTAGGTTTTCGACTTCCTTACCAAAGGTCAGCTCTTCCATCCGACTATCATAGACAGGCTCCTTGGACATGGCAAGCAGACTCTTAATCCCGTCAGATTGGATCCCTACAAAGATCAGGATAAAGCCGATAATGGTAGTCACCACACCAAAAATGAGAAATCCTTTTGTCAATTTACGCATGCTGGTCACCTCTCTTTCCTTTTTTGAGAACAAATTGCACCAGGCGAACAATGAGTAGACCGAAGAAGCGGGCTACATAGGAAATACCTAGTAAGACTAGTGAAGAAGCACCGATAGCCAGTAAACCAGCACCAAAAATTAAGATAAAGGCTGATTTGGCTTGGGCGAGAACAGTGAAACTTTCAACTAAAAATAGGAATCCGCCGATGATACCAAGTATGGAAACCGCAAAGAAAGCTAGAATGACAGTCAAGGCTGCCACAAGGATTGCGAACAGGGACACGAGGATGGCGATTCCCAGAGGAATACCGATGGGTGCTGCAAGGAGAGCTAACAAGGCGATATGCAAAATTTGTCGGTTATTTTTTTGAGCGGGTGCTTCATTGATTTTTTTATCGAGGAGATTGGAGAGAACTTCGTGGGCTGCTTCCTTAGGAGTTCCCAAGCTAGCGATGAGTTCTTCTTCTCCTTCGACTCCAGCATCGTCAAAGAGTTCGCTGAAATAGTCCATGGCTTCGATGCGGTCAGCTTCAGGTAGTTTCTTGAGATAGAGTTCTAGCTGAGTCAGGTATTCAGTTCTTGTCATGGCGGATACTCCCTTCTATGATGCCATTGATAGTGTCTGTATAGAGTGTCCATTCATCTTTTAGGGTCACGAGCTGCTCCACACCACGGTCTGTTAAGGAGTAGTATTTGCGCATGCGACCCTGGAACTCTCTAGAATAGGTTGTCAGAAAGCTATTGCCTTCCAATTTTTTGAGAATGGGATAGAGTGTAGATTCTTTGATATTAGCGATCAGCTTAATGGTCTGGCTAATCTCATAACCATAAGAATCATCCTGCTCCAGTACAGCCAAGATGAGAAATTCAATCAAGGCAGAGGATGTTGGAAAGTACATGGGGAACCTCCTTTTCTAATGTGTAAGATTTTTATATATAATTTTTCTACACATACATTGTACATCTAAAAGAAAGCCCTGTCAAGAAATATGTGTAAAAATTTTATATATAAAAAACTTCTAGGAAAAACTAGAAGTTTAGAGGATTTTATCGGCTCTGTCCACTGTAAAGAGGGCCACAGTCATCAGGATATCGACGAGCAAGAGGGCAGCTACAGCTGGTACCCAAGAGTGGAAAAGGTCAAAACTGTAACCAAAGAGGGTTGGCCCAAAGGCTGCCAGGATATATCCTCCTGTTTGAGATAGGCCGGACAATTGGGCTGTCTTTTCAGGGGCGCTTGTCTTGAGTGAAAAGTTGACCATGAGATAAGGGAAGAGGGCGCTGGTTGCGGTTCCGATGAGGAGATGGATGGCAAGCCAGTAAAAGAAATTACCGACTGGTAAAAAGAGCATGGAAATGCCGAACACACCAGCTAGTGAAACCAGAGTGAGCATGAGCTGACGGTTGCGAGTAGACAAGCTGGTTGTCAGACTTGGGATGGTCATTGAAAAAGGAATGCTAATCAGAGAGAAGATAGAAGTCAGCAAGCCAGCTTCGTGACTGGATAGGCCTGCATGGATGGCCATGGTAGGTAGCCAGGTCATAGCTGTGTAAAAGAGCAAGGATTGAAAACCTGCAAAGACAATAACTGCCCAGACCTGTTTATTACGCATGACCTTTGCTTTGCTTTTTTGTTTGGTTTGCGGAGCCAGTTTGTGATTGTAGCGGTGATTTGGGAGCCATACTAAAAAAGTTGCTAGACAGAGCAGGGTGAGGAGGATGATAAGTCCTTTCCAAGAACTGGCTTGTGTAATAGGCACAGCCAGATAGGAGGCCAGAGCCGTCGCAATCCCCATAGAGGTTACATATAAGGTGGTCAGAAAACCAATCTTCTTTGGTTGATTGGCTTGGATAAGACTAGGAAGCAGCACATTGATGACTGCGATACTTGCTCCAACCATCAAGGTTCCTAGATAGAGCAGGGGCAGATTGATTAATCTAATGAGAGAACCGATGGTCAAGAAGAAAAGGCTATAGGTAAAGAGATGCTCCAAGCCGATTTTCTGAGCTAGTCGGGTAGAAAATAGCGAGAAGAGGGTAAACATGAGGAGAGGAAGGCTGGTCAGGACACCAAGTGAACTAACTTCGACTCCCAGCCCTTGCGAAATATCTCCCAAAATAATGGGTAAAACAGTAAAAGGAGTCCGCAAGGAAACACCAATCAGGATAATACCTGGAACAAAAAAGAGTGATTGCTTTTTCATATAATACCTCTCCTAGCTGATTTTAATAACAGCTTATTTTAAGGCTTTTTCCCTATAATGTCAAGTAAGGTTTTGGGCTTTCAAGATAAAAATGGGAAAGTCTTGAAAATTATGATAAAATAGTGGAAGGAAATCTATATATTGGAGAAAAACTGTGCTTGAAAAGCAAAAAATTAGCGTCTTGATGTCGGTCTATGTAAAGGAAAATCCGACATTTTTGAGAGATGCCATTAATAGTATTCAAAATCAAACCTTGAAACCGAGCGAATTGGTTCTCGTAGAGGATGGACCTCTCACACCAGAACTCTATCAGGTATTAGACCAGCTTGAAGCTGAGTCTGATATTCCAGTGAAACGCTATCCTCTTGAGCATAATCAAGGTTTGGGTCTGGCTCTTCGACAGGGTGTTTTGCAGTGTCAGTACGATATCATCGCTCGTATGGATACGGATGATATAGCTGTTCCAGACCGTTTTGAGAAACAGGTTCAGCTAATGGAGAAGGACAAGCTCGACCTATTAGGTGGACATATTGCAGAGTTTATTGACAATCCTGATGAGATTGTTTCTTACCGTCGTGTTCCAACCCAGCATGCAGATATTGTAGCTTATCAAAGGATGAGAAGTGCCTTTAACCACATGACTGTCATGTTCAAGAAGGACATGGTTCTCAAGGCAGGCAACTATGAGGATGGCCTTTATATGGAGGATGACCTCCTCTGGCTCAACATGATTGCTGCAGGAGCCAAGACTGGAAATCTGGATCAAATCTTGTGTAAGGTTCGTGTTGGAGCAGGGATGTTTGAGCGTCGTGGGGGACTGCGTTACCTTAAACTCTATCGCCAGGCTCGTCAGCGCATGCTGAAGAGAGGGCAAATTTCTTACATGGAGTATGCCAAGAGTGTTGCGATTCAGATGGTTGTTGCCCTTTGTCCCGGATTTGTCCGACAGTTTATTTTTATGAAACTGTTACGAAAAAGCAAGTAAAAGATTGTAGCAAATCGTAAACTGGATAAAAAGTGTTATAATAACAATATAACTATTCAGCTCTTTTAAGGAGGAGTAAATTTCTATGAATAAAAAACTCACAGATTATGTGATTGATCTGGTGGAAATTTTAAATAAACAACAAAAACAGGTTTTCTGGGGAATATTTGATATTTTGAGTATGGTGGTTTCCATCATTGTATCTTATATTTTATTCTACGGATTGATTAATCCAGCACCTGTTGACTACATCATCTATACGAGTTTGGCTTTCCTGTTCTATCAATTGATGATTGGATTTTGGGGGCTGAACGCTAGTATTAGTCGTTACAGCAAGATTACGGATTTCATGAAAATCTTTTTTGGTGTGACTGCTAGCAGTATCTTGTCATATAGTATCTGCTATGCCTTCTTGCCACTTTTTTCAATCCGTTTCATCATTCTCTTTATCTTGTTGAGTACTTTCTTGATTTTATTGCCACGGATTACTTGGCAGTTAATCTACTCTAAACGCAAAAAGGGAAGTGGTGATGGAGAACACCGTCGGACCTTCTTGATTGGTGCCGGTGATGGTGGAGCCCTCTTTATGGATAGTTACCAACATCCAACTAGTGAATTAGAACTTGTCGGTATTTTGGACAAGGATTCTAAGAAAAAGGGCCAAAAACTTGGTGGAATCCCTGTTTTGGGTTCATATGATGATCTGCCTGAATTAGCCAAACGCCATCAAATCGAGCGTGTTATCGTTGCGATTCCGTCGCTTGACCCGTCAGAATATGAACGTATCTTGCAGATGTGTAATAAGCTGGGAGTCAAATGTTACAAGATGCCCAAGGTTGAAACCGTTGTTCAGGGACTTCACCAAGCAGGTACTGGGTTCCAAAAAATTGATATTACGGACCTTTTGGGACGTCAGGAAATTCGTCTTGATGAATCGCGTCTGGGAGCAGAACTGACAGGTAAGACAATCTTAGTCACAGGTGCTGGTGGCTCAATCGGTTCTGAAATCTGTCGCCAAGTTAGTCGCTTCAATCCTGAACGCATCGTCTTGCTCGGTCATGGGGAAAATTCAATCTACCTTGTTTATCATGAATTGATTCGCAAGTTCCAAGGGATTGATTATGTACCAGTTATTGCCGATATTCAAGACTATGACCGTTTGTTGCAAGTCTTTGAGCAGTACAAGCCAGCTATTGTTTATCATGCGGCAGCCCACAAGCACGTTCCTATGATGGAGCGCAATCCAAAAGAAGCCTTCAAAAATAATATTCGTGGAACTTACAATGTTGCTAAGGCTGTTGATGAAGCCAAAGTACCTAAGATGGTTATGATTTCGACAGATAAGGCGGTTAATCCACCAAATGTTATGGGAGCAACCAAGCGCGTGGCTGAGTTGATTGTCACTGGCTTTAACCAACGTAGCCAATCAACCTACTGTGCAGTTCGTTTTGGGAATGTTCTTGGTAGCCGTGGTAGTGTTATTCCAGTCTTTGAACGTCAGATTGCTGAAGGTGGTCCTGTAACGGTGACAGATTTCCGCATGACCCGTTACTTTATGACTATTCCAGAAGCTAGCCGTTTGGTTATCCATGCTGGTGCTTATGCCAAGGATGGGGAAGTCTTTATCCTTGATATGGGCAAACCAGTCAAGATTTATGACTTGGCCAAGAAAATGGTCCTTCTAAGTGGACACACCGAAAGTGAAATTCCAATCGTTGAAGTTGGAATCCGCCCAGGTGAAAAACTTTACGAAGAACTCTTGGTATCAACCGAACTTGTTGATAACCAAGTTATGGATAAGATTTTCGTTGGTAAGGTCAATGTTATGCCTTTAGAAGCCATCGATCAAAAGATTGAAGAGTTCCGCACTCTCAGTGGAGATGAGTTGAAGCAAGCTATTATCGCCTTTGCCAATCAAACAACCCACGTTGAATAAAAAAGAAAAACGCATATTATCAGGTCTGAAGAACCTTGGTAATATGCGTTTTGTTATGTAGAGACTTATACTCTTCGAAAATCTTTTCAAACCACGTTAACGTCGCCTTGTCGTATGTATATGTTATTGAAAATACCTCAAAACTTCTATGGGTTTGTGGGCGATATAATCAGGCTGATAGTTTAGTAGATCTGCTTGCTCTCCAAATCCCCAAGTGACGGCCAATTTCTGAATGCCTGTTTCTTGAGCTCCAAGCATATCAAACTTGGTATCTCCGATGATGATGGCTTGTTCCGGTGCTAGTTGATGTGTCTGCAAGGCTTGGCGTATGACATCTGCCTTATGGGGTGCTTCGGGGCTGGAACCATAAATGCCATCAAAGAAATGATAGATTCCCAAGTTTTTAGTCATGTCTTGAGCGGTTGGAGTATTCTTTGTAGTGGTGATATAAAGAGGGTAATTGCTCGATAACTTCTCAAGCAAGCCTACAATATGAGGGAAGAGCTGAGCTTCATGGATGCCTTTCTCCTTATAGTACGAACGGTATATCTGCACGGCTTCAGAAATTTGTTCTTTGGGAAGGCAGGTCGCAAAACTACTTTCAAGAGGCGGTCCCATAAAACCACGAATCGTTTTGGCATCAGGGCTAGGTACCCCCAGCTCCTTAAAGGTATGGGTAAAGGCATTGTGAATCCCGATAGAACTATCAACGAGGGTTCCGTCCAGATCGAAAAAGATAGCTGAGATAGAGGTCATGGTTTCTCCTATTTGATAAGCTTATTCTCCGAAAATTTCTTTTTGGAGGCGACGACCAGTAGTGGTGGCAGCGAGTCCACCTTCAGCTGTTTCACGAAAGGCAGTTGGCATGCTTGCTCCTACTTGGTACATGGCATCGATAACTTCATCCACAGGGATTTTAGATTCGATACCTGCCAGGGCCATGTCTGCTGCGATGAAGGCAAAGCTAGCTCCCATGGCATTGCGTTTGACACAGGGAACTTCGACCAAGCCGGCAACAGGGTCACAGATGAGGCCTAGCATATTTTTAATGACAAAGGCAATGGCTTGACTGGCCTGATAAGGTGTTCCACCGGCAGCTAGAGTCAAGGCTGCAGCACTCATAGCAGAGGCCGAACCAACCTCGGCCTGACAGCCACCTTCAGCACCTGAGATAGAGGCATTGTTTGCGATGACTAGTCCAAAGGCACCGGCAGCAAAGAGGAAATCCAGCTGTTGCTCGTGGCTGAGGTCTAATTTTTCAATAGCAGCTGTTAGAACGGAAGGCAGACAGCCAGCACTTCCTGCGGTCGGAGTGGCACAAACCAAGCCCATTTTGGCATTGTGTTCATTGACTGCAATGGCATTTCGGGCAGCAGAGAGAATCGTGTAATCTGACAGAGTTTTTCCGTTTTTGATGTAGTGATCCAATTTGGCAGCATCTCCACCTGTCAGGCCACTACGAGATTTATTTTCATTGAGGCCAAGTTGGACAGAGGCTTTCATGACTTCTAGATTGCGTTCCATGAGAAGGAAGACTTCTTCACGTTCGCGACCAGTCAATTCAAACTCTGTTGTAATCATGAGTTCTGCGACATTTCCTTGAAAGTCCAGTTCTGCCTGCTCGACCAATTCTTTGATAGAATAAAACATGCTTCCTCCTATTTAAAGAAATTGACATTGTGGAGATGAGGGATTTTTCGAATTTCTTCGATGGCCTCATCACAGTTGCGACTGTCAACTTCGATAATCATAATAGCTTTTTCACCAGCTTTTTCACGAGTGACATTCATTTGGGCGATATTGATACCATAGCGTGAAAGGGCCTCTGTTACGAGGGCAATCATACCTGGAATATCTTGATGAACAATGATGATAGTCGGTGTATTCATATTGAGAGAGACGGCAAAGCCATTGAGTTCGGTTACCTGAATATTTCCTCCCCCGATAGAAATACCAGTCACGCTAATGGTCTTATGAGCATTTTTAACGGTAATTTTAGTGGTGTTTGGGTGAGGGGCATTGCTGTCTTTCTGAATGGTCCAGACAATCTTGATGCCACGCTTGTGGGCAATTTCCAGGCTGTTTGGGATTTCAGGATCATCTGTATCCATGCCCAAAATACCTGCAACAAGGGCTAGGTCTGTTCCGTGACCACGATAGGTCTTGGCAAATGAGTTAAATAGTTGGAATTCGACTTCTGTCGGAGTATCATCAAAAATGGAAGAGACAATCTTCCCAATACGAACAGCACCAGCTGTATGGCTACTAGATGGGCCAATCATAACTGGTCCGATGATATCAAAGACAGATTGAAAACGAAGTGATTTCATCAGTTTCCCCTTATAAAAATTCTTATCTCTATTATATCAAAGAATGAAGGTCTTGGCTTTAATTGTGGATGAAAACCTTTTTACACTACAAATAGCATAAAAAAGCATCTTTTGTAACAAAAAATAGCTTATTTAGGGAAATAAAAAATAATTTTGTAATATTTCTACATAAAAGTGTCAAGAAACGGTAATATTTAAAGGGTATGATAGAACTATAGAAAGAAGGAGAATTTTCAAATATGAAATCAACAACTAAAAAGATTAAAACAACTCTTGCAGGAGTAGCTGCCTTGTTTGCAGTATTTGCTCCATCATTTGTATCTGCTCAAGAATCATCAACTTACACTGTTAAAGAAGGTGATACACTTTCAGAAATCGCTGAAACTCACAACACAACTGTTGAGAAATTGGCAGAAAACAACCACATTGACAACATCCATATGATTTATGTTGGTCAAGAGTTGGTTATCGACGGTCCAGTAGCACCAGCAGCAACACCAGCGCCAGCTACTTATGCAGCACCAGCTGCTCAAGATGAAACTGTTTCAGCTCCAGTAGCAGAAACTACAGAAGTAGTAGAAGAAGCAGCACCAGCTGCAAGCGCTCCTGTAGCAGAAGAAACTGTTGCTACAGCAGAAACTTCAGCACCAGCCGCAACTGTAAGCGGATCTGAAGCAGAAGCTAAAGAATGGATTGCTCAAAAAGAATCAGGTGGTAGCTACACAGCTACAAACGGCCAATACATTGGACGTTACCAATTGACAGATTCATACTTGAACGGTGACTACTCAGCTGCTAACCAAGAACGTGTAGCAGATGCCTATGTTGCAGGACGTTACGGTTCATGGTCAGCTGCGAAAAACTTCTGGCTTAACAACGGCTGGTATTAAGAAATAACGAACAGAATAATTTGAAAAAGTCGAGGAAATCCCTCGACTTTTTTATATTTCTTTCGGTTGATAATAGATCTCCACTTCTTTTTTGAGAAAGGCTAGAATGGAAGTTTCATCGGTCAGCTCCAGAAGGGAGAACCCTTTTTGGATAAATTTAGCATCATTCCTACAAATCCCAATACGGACATAGCAGATAGCAAGCATATCGTAGCTTTTTTTGTTCTTGGCATCCTCCAATAAAGTGTAGCAGATTTGTTGACACATGTTTTTGTCTTGATGATATAAGTAAATGGTGGAAAGATTGAGTAGGATTGCCATTCGCAAGTCATATAAATGTTGATAGTTTTTATAGACTTCTAAGCGTTGCAAGATTTTTTCAGTGATGAGATGGAGGTGTTCAATAGGAAAGCTGAAAAGGATGGTATTGAGGATTTTTAGGTCGCTTTCATACCATGTATCTTGTTTTTCAATTTTTTCCCAAAGTTTTTTGACAGTTTGTTTCACTTGGTCTGACAGTTGCTCTGTACCATGTTGACGGATATGAATGACAACTTCAAGCATATCCCTGATTTCTTCTATGGGCAGGTCGTGATGGGTCTTGAGATAGTTTTGGCATGTTTCAAAAAAATGAACTAGACCACTGCCACCAATGATGGAATTCATATTGAGATAAGTTTGCATGATTTCTGTCCGTTGGCTCGGCTGATAGAGATGGCAGATATAGTCAAACTCTTCAAAACTCATATTAATCTGTCGGAGAAGAAATTCCATGTTTTCATATTTGGGAGTTACCTTGCCACTTTCAATCTTTGATAGGCTAGTTCTTGAGAGAACATTTCCACAGACCTCTTCTTGGGTCAATCCTTTTGACTCACGTATTTCTTTATAGACCTTTCCAAAATCATAACGCATGATTTTCTCCTTTTCGTGAAAAAAGTTAACAAACAATAAAATCCTATTAAAAATATTGTATCATAGTAATATAAAAAGTAGAAAAGAAAGCTAAAATAAGTTTGGTGTAATTTTAAAATGGGGTTAATGAGTACTATGATGTAGCTAGAAAAGGCGTGGAAAAATGTTTAAAATTAAGGAGCTTTTTCGAGTAGTTATGATATTTGTGATAGGAATTATCCTAATTTTAATGACACCAGTCTTATTTAAAGTTGTTATGGAACTATTTTCAAAATAAATAGGACTCTGCTTTGGGCGGAGTAGTGAATCAGGAGGTTAAGTGATGAACTACAATTTAAAATATCTTTTATCAGGAATATTTGTCCTAGTCTTTATAGGTTTCCTAGTCTGGATGCGTTATGTTAATCAGAGGAAGGAAGAAGAGCATTCGGATGTGTCTTTTGAAGCGAGGTTAGATAGTGAGGTCAAGGCCTTATATAAACAACTAGGATTGGGTGAGGAGCCTCATTATTTCTTAGCCTATCGCTACCTACATCCCTGGTTTAATTTGGCGATTTTACCACCAACAGTTGAAATTTTCTTAACTAAAATAGCGCTGGTGATGGTGACTCCAGATGAACTGCTGATAAGAAATCTTGGGAATGGGATGACTTTCACAAGTGAGCACCATCGCGATTTGCGGCAAGGACTTATCCGCATTCCAAAATCAGAGATGAAAGAATTTGAGATTCGCAACTGGAAAAGAGTTTTTGTATTGGGCGATTTTTTGACAATTAAAACAAGCCAACATAGCTATTATTTGCAGGTCAGAGATGATGGACTTCAAAAGGGAAGTCTTTCCGCCAAACATTTCTCCGACTTGAAACGACAAGATTTTTTAGGATTATTGACAGATAAAAGGACATTCTGATAGACAATTGCCCCAAAAATGGAATCTCTGAATGTTCAACAATTCAAAAACCACACAGTATTCCATTCAATTTGATTATGTTCAAGATTGGAATGACTGTGTGGTTTTATTTAGAAGTTAGTTTTTGTTAGCCTTTTATATACTTTGTTCGATAAAAGACAATTAAATTAGTGATAGCCGATTGCTTACTGCTGACCGAATGATGTAACTCCGCCACCTAAACTAGCGAGATCATCACTGTTTGTTGTGGGAACTCCAGCATTGTTACTATTGGTATTAGTCTCTGCTTGAACTTCTGAAGTATTAGCTGCTTGATTTTGTGTACTTGCCACATCATTTCCGTTGCTGCCAGCACTATCAGATGAAGGTTGTTCGCTTGCAGGCGCTTGTGAACTGTATCTGCTCCCATTTGACTCAGTATAGGTTGGAGTGTAGCTCTCTCCTCCTGAAGAATAGGTTTCTCTTTCCCTCTCGCTACTAGTCGTTCCTGTTTCTTTTTTGTCAGTCTTTTGTCCTTCTTTTTTGGTCAAGACTTCAACTTGCTTTTGGAATTTAGAAATTAGTTCTTGGATGGGTTTTATTTTTTCATCAATAGTGGCTTGTTCGCTTGTGGAGTTGACACTTTTAATGATTTCTAGTATTTTTTGTAAGGAAGTGATGGCTGTTTCAAGTGTTTGTTTATCTTCAAACTGACTATCGGATTCCTTTATATCCATTTTTAAAGCTTTTTCGCTATAATGATTGGTGATTTTATCGGACGTAGTAGTAAGAAAGTCTGCTAATATTTGCTTGCCTTCGTCAGTGTTTGGCTTCAATTCTTGAATTTTTTTCCAATCCTCTATAATTGTTTCAGAATCGATATTAAAATCTTTGATGGCTTTTTTTACTTGCTCGACATCTTGTTCATTTTTTTGCCGTTTGAAGAAAGCAATATTGCCTCTTTCTGTTAAGATGTTTTCTTGATGAATGACTAAACCTATTAAAAGTCCAAGACTTGCGACAATGATAATAGTAAAAATGGTGTTTTTTGATTTTAGAATATCTTTGTAGTTTTTCACAATCGTTCTACGTACATGGATGGTAGTATCTTTAAGGGATCATGTACGTATTCCTCCTCAATATAGTATATCATTTTTAGTTTATTTTATAAATAAGATAATAAGCAGTAGAGGGATTAAGCTATAAATTACCCTCTTTTTAAACAATTATATATGTATTTACAGAGAGGTTGGTCGATTATCAGCCTCTTCCTTGTCTTCTCTAACCAAGCGTGTTATAATGAATACTGCTCAAGCGACCTTCAATCGTTAAGCACACACGATCTTCAATCGTGAACTAGTCATTTCGTTTATCTTTTATTACGTCGTTAACTCGTCTTGCCTAACTCAGGTTATGCCTACGACTCGTTGCCTAGTACTAAAAGCAAACGAAATGACTATACTCAAATAAATTCTATTGAAAGTCATAGTAAATAGAATTTTGAGGGGTATAAATAAACGAATAGATGGGAGACTTACCATGAGTGATAACTCTAAAACACGTGTTGTTGTGGGGATGAGTGGTGGTGTTGATTCGTCGGTGACGGCTCTTTTACTCAAGGAGCAGGGCTACGATGTGATCGGTATCTTCATGAAGAACTGGGATGACACAGATGAAAACGGCGTCTGTACGGCGACCGAAGATTACAAGGATGTGTCTGCGGTGGCAGACCAGATTGGCATTCCTTACTACTCTGTCAACTTTGAAAAAGAGTACTGGGACCGCGTTTTTGAGTATTTCCTAGCGGAATATCGTGCAGGACGCACGCCCAATCCAGATGTTATGTGCAATAAGGAAATCAAGTTTAAGGCCTTTTTGGACTATGCCATGACCTTGGGGGCAGACTATGTAGCGACTGGGCATTATGCCCGAGTGGCGCGTGATGAGGATGGCATCGTTCACATGCTTCGTGGCGTGGACAATGGCAAGGATCAGACTTATTTCCTCAGCCAACTTTCGCAAGAACAACTTCAAAAAACCATGTTCCCACTAGGACATTTGGAAAAGCCAGAAGTTCGCAGACTAGCAGAAGAAGCAGGCCTTGCAACTGCTAAGAAGAAAGACTCGACAGGGATTTGCTTTATCGGAGAAAAGAACTTTAAAAATTTCCTCAGTAACTACCTGCCAGCTCAGCCTGGTCGCATGATGACTGTGGATGGTCGCGATATGGGCGAGCATGCTGGGCTTATGTACTATACGATTGGTCAGCGTGGTGGACTTGGTATCGGTGGGCAACACGGTGGTGACAATGCCCCTTGGTTCGTTGTCGGAAAAGACCTCAGCAAGAATATCCTCTATGTAGGACAAGGTTTCTACCATGACTCGCTTATGTCAACCAGCCTAGAGGCTAGCCAAGTCCACTTTACTCGTGAGATGCCAGAGGAATTCACGCTAGAATGTACGGCTAAATTCCGCTATCGTCAGCCTGATTTTAAGGTGACCGTCCATGTCAAAGGAGACAAGGCAGAGGTCATCTTTGCGGAACCACAACGCGCGATTACACCAGGACAGGCAGTTGTATTTTACGATGGCGAAGAGTGTCTAGGTGGTGGCTTGATTGACAATGCTTACCGTGACGGACAAGTTTGTCAGTACATTTAGATTGACAAATTTTCTCAATTTGCTACAATAATAAAAGCAATAGAAATGATGGTCAAAGCTCATGGATGTTGCAGGCTTTTTGTCCTGCACTTCTTTCGAGTTTTGACTGTTTTTGTGTCGTTTAAGGGAAAGGACAAAAATGACTCAACAAGACTTTCGGACCAAAGTGGGGAACACGGTCTTTGGTGTTCGGGCGACAGCCTTGATTCTCCAAAATGGCAAGATCCTAGTTACCAAAGACAAGGGCAAGTATTACACTATCGGTGGTGCGATTCAAGTCAATGAAAGAACGGAAGACGCGGTAGTCCGTGAAGTGAGGGAAGAACTGGGTGTCAAAGCTCAAGCTGGACAGCTAGCTTTCGTAGTTGAAAATCGTTTTGAACAAGACGGTGTTTCCTATCACAACATCGAGTTTCATTATCTGGTGAACTTGCTTGAGGATGCCCCATTGACCATGCAGGAAGACGAAAAAATGCAGCCTTGTGAGTGGATTGACTTGGATGAACTCCAGAATATCCAGCTAGTTCCAGCCTTTTTAAAAACAGCCCTACCAACTTGGGACGGCCAACTAAGACACATTCATCTTGAGAAATAGGAGAGAAAAGGATGGTTAAGCTTATTGCCCATGTACTTGTTCATAGTGGAGATGATTATTTGCTCATTCAGCGTTCGGAAATTAAAAGAGGACAACCCAATGTTTATCCAACTTACTGGGATATTCCTGGTGGCGGGGTTGAAAAGGGTGAACTTCCGCGAGATGGAGCTCTTAGAGAATGTATTGAAGAAGCGGGAGTTAGGCTAGATAGCAGTTTGCTCAAACTTCTTCACGAAGATAGTCAACTGGATACTTCTAAGGATACTGTCTTTACTCGATTAGTTTATAAAGCAGAGTGGGTTGGGGAGAAGCCAATTATCAGATTAGATCCTGAAGAGCATACGCACTTTAAATGGGTTACTATGGCTCAAGCTCTAGAGGAGGAGAAGTTAGTTCCTTATTTACGAGAAATTTTTGAAAGGTTAAGAAATGACATATAATTTTACAGAAGAATACGATATTATTGTAATTGGTGCGGGACACGCTGGGGTAGAAGCATCCCTAGCAGCTAGCCGTATGGGTTGTAAGGTTTTGCTTGCGACTATCAACATTGAAATGCTGGCTTTCATGCCTTGCAATCCCTCTATCGGTGGTTCTGCCAAAGGGATTGTTGTGCGTGAAGTTGATGCCCTCGGTGGCGAGATGGCCAAAACTATTGACAAGACTTACATCCAGATGAAGATGCTCAACACAGGGAAGGGGCCAGCTGTCCGTGCCCTCCGTGCGCAGGCTGACAAGGAGCTTTACTCTAAGGAAATGCGCAAGACGGTTGAAAATCAAGAAAATCTGACCCTTCGTCAGACTATGATTGATGAGATTTTGGTTGAAGACGGCAAAGTTGTCGGTGTTCGTACAGCGACCCATCAAGAGTATGCTGCCAAGGCTGTTATCGTGACGACAGGGACCGCCCTCCGTGGGGAAATTATCATCGGAGATCTCAAGTACTCATCAGGTCCTAACCACAGCCTAGCTTCTATTAACCTTGCTGATAATCTCAAGGAATTGGGCCTAGAAATCGGTCGGTTCAAGACAGGAACCCCTCCACGTGTCAAGGCTTCTTCAATCAACTACGATGTGACAGAGATTCAGCCAGGAGACGAAGCGCCTAATCATTTCTCATATACTTCACGTGATGAGGATTATGTCAAAGATCAGGTGCCATGCTGGTTGACCTATACCAATGGTACCAGTCATGAGATTATTCAAAACAACCTCCACCGTGCGCCTATGTTTACAGGTGTGGTCAAGGGAGTGGGACCTCGTTACTGTCCGTCGATTGAGGACAAGATTGTACGCTTTGCGGACAAGGAACGTCACCAGCTCTTCCTTGAGCCAGAAGGGCGCAATACAGAGGAAGTCTATGTTCAAGGACTTTCAACCAGTCTGCCTGAGGATGTCCAGCGTGACTTGGTTCATTCCATCAAAGGTTTGGAAAATGCAGAGATGATGCGGACAGGTTATGCCATTGAGTATGATATGGTCTTGCCTCATCAGTTGCGTGCAACTCTGGAAACCAAGAAAATCTCAGGTCTTTTCACTGCTGGTCAGACAAATGGAACGTCAGGTTATGAAGAAGCTGCTGGCCAAGGGATTATCGCGGGTATTAATGCGGCTCTGAAAATCCAAGGCAAGCCTGAATTGATTTTGAAGCGCAGTGACGGTTATATCGGGGTCATGATTGATGACTTGGTGACCAAAGGAACCATTGAGCCTTATCGCCTTTTGACTAGTCGTGCCGAGTACCGTCTCATTCTTCGTCATGACAATGCTGATATGCGTTTGACTGAGATGGGACGTGAGATTGGGCTTGTGGATGATGAACGTTGGGCTCGTTTTGAAATCAAGAAAAATCAATTTGACAATGAGATGAAGCGCCTAGACAGTATCAAACTCAAGCCAGTCAAGGAAACCAATGCTAAGGTTGAGGAGATGGGATTCAAGCCGTTGACCGATGCAGTGACAGCCAAGGAATTCCTTCGCCGTCCAGAAGTGTCTTACCAAGATGTGGTGGCCTTCATCGGACCAGCAGCAGAGGACTTGGATGACAAGATTATCGAATTGATTGAAACAGAAATCAAGTACGAAGGCTATATTTCCAAAGCCATGGACCAGGTTGCCAAGATGAAACGCATGGAAGAAAAGCGCATTCCAGCCAATATCGACTGGGATGACATTGATTCTATCGCAACCGAAGCCCGTCAGAAGTTCAAACTTATCAATCCAGAAACCATCGGCCAAGCCAGCCGTATCTCGGGAGTAAACCCAGCAGACATTTCTATTTTGATGGTGTATCTTGAAGGTAAAAATCGTAGTATTTCTAAAACTCTTCAAAAATCAAAATGATACGTCGTCGGCTTCGGCTCACCTAACTTAAGTTATGCTTTCGCCTAGCCTTCTAGTCTGCTTTCGATTTTTATTGAGTTTTAATCTAAAAAGAAAGCATAGAGAAAAAACAGCTCCGAAGACGGGGCTGTTTTGTTGACTTGTACTCAATGAAAATCAAAGAGCAAACTAGGAAGCTAGCCGTAGGTTGCTCAAAGCACTGCTTTGAGGTTGTAGATAGAACTGACGAAGTCAGTAACATATATACGGCAAGGCGACGTTGACGTGGTTTGAAGAGATTTTCGAAGAGTATTATTCTTCATCTGGTGTGAGGATCATAGGGATGATAATTGGTTCACGTTCTGTATTTTCATAAAGGAAGGGGCGAATAGCGTTGACAATGGCACCATTGACTGATTGCACGCTAGCATCCTTGTTTTTCAGTGCGATACGAATGGCATTGAAGAGGATACGCTGGCTTTGGCGAATCAAGTCGCCAGACTCTCTCATGTAGACAAAGCCTCGGCTGAGGATGTCTGGACCAGACAGAATCATCTGCGATTTGAAGTCAACAGTTGCGACTGCCAGAACGACACCGTCTTCAGATAGATCGCGACGATCTTTGAGGACAGCAGCACCGATTTCACCGATACGATTTCCATCTACATAGATGTCTTGGGCGTTGAAATGACCTGCTATACGAGCTGAGTCAGCAGTAAGAGCAAGCACATCACCATTGCTCATGATAAAGATATTGTCCTTCTCAACACCAGTATCCACCGCTAGTCCAGCGTGGACTTTTTGCATGCGGTATTCACCGTGGACAGGCATGAAGTATTTTGGCTTAATCAAGCGGAGCATGAGTTTTTGCTCTTGCTGGCCACCGTGTCCAGATGTATGGATATTGTTAACCTTACCGTGGATAACTTCGACACCAGCTTCTGAAATGATGTTAATCAGCTTGTTGACGCTAGTAGTGTTTCCAGGGATTGGACTAGAAGAGAAGATAACTGTATCGCCGGGTTGGAGTTGCACCTGACGGTGGGTTCCGTTGGCGATACGAGAAAGGGCTGCCATCGGCTCCCCCTGACTACCTGTACAGAGGATGAGAACCTCGCCTGCAGGGTAGTCTTTGATTTCATTTGGCTCGATAAAGGTTCCCTTAGGAGCTTTGATGTAGCCAAGCTCGATTCCGTTGACAATGGCCTTTTCCATAGAGCGACCAAAGACCGCAATCTTACGTCCAGTCTTAACAGCAGCTTCTGTTGCTTGTTGGAGACGGAAGATATTTGAAGCAAAGGATGCAAAGATAATACGTCCTTCAATGCCTTGGATAATCTTCATGATGGACTGGCCAACGACTTTTTCAGAGTTGGTAAAGGTTGGCACTTCTGCATTTGTTGAGTCAGACAGGAGACAGAGAACACCTTCTTCACCAAGGGCAGCCATACGGTGCAAGTCCGCAGGTTCTCCAACTGGAGTGAAGTCGAACTTAAAGTCACCCGTACAGACGATTTTTCCTTGAGGAGTATGAATGACAATTCCCAAAGGCTCTGGAATAGAGTGAGTCGTTCTAAAGAAAGTTGCCTTGAGATTTTTAAAGGTCAACTCAGTATTATGGTTGATTTCGTAAAGTTTGGCGTTGCGCAAGAGGCCGTGTTCTTCGAGTTTTCCACGGATCAAAGCCAAGGCAAGCGGTCCAGCATAGATAGGGACATTTGCTTGCTTGAGTAGGAATGGAATCCCACCGATGTGGTCTTCGTGTCCGTGTGTGATTAAGACAGCCTTGACGCGGTCGATATTGTCCACGATGTATGAGTAGTCAGGAATGACATAGTCGATACCCAGCAAGTCATCTTCTGGGAATTTAATCCCAGCATCGACGATGATAATCTCGTCTTGGTATTCAATCCCGTAAGTGTTTTTCCCGATTTCTCCCAGACCACCGATGGCAAAAACGCCGACTTCTTCAGGTTTAAGAGTGTAGGCCATATTAGAACTCCGTAATTTCGAAGGCGCCAGTTTCTTTTTCGTAATCTAGCAATTTGTCAGACAAGAGTTCGATATACTCGATATTGTACTCTGGGCGATTTTCTTCGACAAGTTGGCGAGCAGCGATACGGCCCTCAAGTTCTGAGTTAGCATCGATGTCTAGGTATAGTGCGCGTGTTGTTTCACGGCGTGGGCTACGTTCTTTTGTTTCTTGATAAAAAACTTTGTAAATCATATAGTTCCTTTCTATTTACAGGTCAGCTTATTCCAAACTTTTAGCATAAATTTGCTTAATTTCATTCCATTTTGTGTCTAGATTGACCTTGATTCGTTACAATTATTTCAATTATACCACAAAATGAAAAATTAGTAAAAGACGGAAACGAGAAAGTCACAGGACGATTTCTTTAGTAAACGTTTGCAAAAATAAAGAAAATATGTTATTTTGATAATGGAAATGAGTTTTATTGTTTGTCATAATTCCATATAGATTTTAAGTCAAGGAGGTTGCCCTATGTATAACTTATTTGCTTTTGCTATCGGAGCTCGCTTGGTAGCTTTTATTGTTTTTGTTGCTTGCGTTTATGCGGGGAATCTTCTATTTGCCAAACTGGAACAACGACAAACCAAGTTCTTGTGGAAGATTACCTTTGTGACTCTCTACTCGCTTTTTCTCCTCCTTGTAACCTATGTCGTTTGGTTTGTATTTTACTTTGGATTAAATGCTTAGATGCCCTGCTCATGCTGGGGCATTTTTGTTTGGGGATAAAGAAAATTCCCATGTGCCAGCTTTTGTAGTATAATAGTAAGCAGACAAAAAGATAGGAATGTGTTATGAAAGTATTAGCTTTTGATACGTCCAGCAAGGCTCTTTCTCTCGCTATTTTAGAGGACAAGCAGGTTCTTGCCGAGACGACGATTAATATCAAGAAAAATCACAGTATTACCCTCATGCCAGCCATTGATTTTTTGATGGCAAGTTTGGATTGGACGCCCAAGGATTTGGACCGAATCGTGGTGGCGGAAGGGCCAGGTAGCTACACAGGTTTGCGAATTGCGGTAGCAACTGCTAAGACACTTGCTCATACTCTGAACATTGAGTTGGTTGGTATGTCTAGCCTCTTGGCTTTGGTGCCCTACCAACAAGAAGGTTTGTTCGTTCCTTTGATGGATGCGCGTCGCAACAATGTTTATGCAGGATTTTATGAAAATGCTAAGTCTGTCATGCCAGAAGCGCACTTACCCTTTGAGCGAGTGATTGAGTTAATCAAGGGGGCTAGTCAGGTTACCTTTGTCGGAGAAGTTGCCCCCTTTGTGGAGCAGATTCAAGAACACTTGCCAAGGACTAATTACAAAGAAACCCTGCCAAATGCAGCTAATCTTGCTCTTTTGGCTTGGGACAAGGAAGCAGACTCCTTGCATGATTTTGTGCCGAACTACCTCAAACGTGTTGAGGCTGAGGAAAACTGGCTCAAGAATCACACCGAGTCTGGCGAGTCTTACATTAAACGCCTATGATAGAAATCAAACGAATCCAACAACAGCCTGACTTGGCTCAAGCCATCTACGCTGTCATGGTAACTGTTTACCCAGTCAGTCCTTGGACTCTGGAACAAATCCAAGCAGACCTGTCCCAAGACCAGACTTGGTATGCTCTGGCTTATGATGGGGCAGAAGTGATTGGCTTTCTAGCTGTGCAGGAAAATATCTTTGAGGCAGAAGTCCTGCAAATCGCTGTTAAAGGAGCCTATCAGGGTCAGGGGATTGCCTCGACCTTGTTTGCTCAATTGCCGACAGACAAGGAGATTTTTCTCGAAGTTAGAAAGTCAAATCAAAGAGCGCAAGCATTTTACAAGAAAGAAAAGATGGCAGTCATCGCTGAGCGAAAGGCCTACTACCATGACCCAGTCGAGGACGCCATCATCATGAAGAGAGAAATAGATGAAGGATAGATATATTTTAGCATTTGAGACATCCTGTGATGAGACCAGTGTCGCTGTCTTAAAAAAAGACGACCAGCTCTTGTCCAATGTCATTGCTAGTCAAATCGAGAGCCACAAACGTTTTGGGGGCGTAGTGCCAGAAGTAGCTAGTCGTCACCATGTCGAGGTCATTACAGCCTGTATCGAGGAGGCTCTAGCAGAAGCAGGAATTACCGAAGAGGACGTAACAGCTGTGGCGGTTACCTATGGACCGGGCTTGGTCGGAGCCTTACTAGTTGGTTTGTCAGCTGCCAAGGCTTTTGCTTGGGCACATGGGCTTCCGCTGATTCCCGTTAACCACATGGCTGGCCACCTCATGGTCGCTCAGAGTGTGGAGCCTTTGGAGTTTCCCTTGCTAGCCCTCTTGGTTAGCGGTGGGCACACAGAGTTGGTTTATGTTTCGGAGGCTGGTGACTACAAGATTGTTGGGGAAACGCGAGATGACGCGGTTGGTGAGGCCTATGATAAGGTTGGCCGTGTCATGGGTTTGACCTATCCTGCTGGTCGTGAGATTGACGAGCTAGCTCATCAGGGACAGGATATTTATGATTTCCCTCGTGCCATGATTAAGGAAGATAATCTGGAGTTTTCATTCTCAGGTTTGAAATCGGCCTTTATCAATCTTCACCACAATGCCGAGCAAAAGGGAGAAAGCTTGTCCACAGAGGATTTGTGTGCTTCCTTTCAAGCAGCTGTCTTGGATATTCTTATGGCAAAAACCAAGAAGGCCTTGGGAAAATACCCTGTTAAAACCCTGGTTGTGGCAGGTGGCGTGGCAGCCAATAAAGGTCTCAGAGAACGCCTAGCGGCCGAAATCACAGATGTCAAGGTCATCATCCCACCACTGCGTCTTTGTGGAGACAATGCAGGAATGATTGCCTATGCCAGCGTCAGCGAGTGGAACAAAGAAAATTTTGCAAACTTGGACCTCAATGCCAAACCAAGTCTTGCCTTTGATACTATGGAATAAAATGGAGTCTGTCTGATTACAATCAGCAGACTTTTTTCTCTTTCCTGAATGTGTTATAATAGTCCATGCTGTGGCTGGAGCCTTTTCAGCCTACTTATACTCTTCGAAAATCTCTTCAAACCGTGTCAGCTTCTATCTGCAACCTCAAAACAATGTTTTGAGCAACCTGCGGCTAGCTTCCTAGTTTGCTCTTTGATTTTCATTGAGTATTATTAAGACAATATGAGGAGAAAGATGAAAGAAAAAGGATTTTGGGAGGGGGCGCAGGCAGCCATGCCAACGGCCCTTGGTTATGTCAGTATTGGCTTGGCCTGTGGGATTATTGGTGCGCCCTATGTGACACCTGTTGAGATGGGCTTGATGAGCCTCTTTGTTTATGCTGGAAGCGCCCAGTTTGCCATGCTGGCACTGATTGCGGTTCAAGCACCTGTGGCAGCTATTGCTATGACGGTCTTTTTGATTAATTTGCGTCTCTTTTTGTTGAGTTTGCATGCGTCAACCTATTTCCGTCATACCAGTCTCTGGCAAAATATCGGTATGTCTAGTCTCTTGACGGATGAGACTTATGGCGTTTTGATGGGCGAGTTAGCCCATACAGACAAGGTCCATCCTATGTGGATGCACGGAAACAATCTCAACAGCTATGTGGCTTGGTTTGTGGGAACAGTTGTCGGAACGGCTCTGGGTGGTCTGCTGCCAAATCCAGAAATCTTTGGCTTGGATTTTGCCCTGGTTGGGATGTTCATTGGAATTTTTGCTTCGCAATTCCAGATTATGCAAAGACGGATTCCTGTCCGCAATCTGCTCATTATCCTAGCAGTTGTTGCGGTGTCCTTCTTTTTACTCTTAACAGTGGTGTCTCAGTCGCTAGCTGTTCTGTTTGCGACCTTGCTAGGTTGTACAATGGGGGTGGTTTTAGATGGTCAGTAAGTATCTTTTATTAGCAGTTATTTTCTCTGGCTTGGTGACTTGGATTCCCCGTATGATTCCCTTCATCTTGGTCAAGTATAAGGGCTTGCCTGCAATCGTTGAGCGTTTTTTGAAATTCTTGCCTGTTTCTATTATCTTTGCCTTGATTCTTTCAAGCGTAGTGACAGGCAAGGTTGGGAGTCTTCCTCAAATCAAATGGCTGGACTTCTTAGCAGTCTTTCCAACGGCTTGGGTAGCCTTTCGCTACCGCAATCTAGTCGGAACAGTTCTCTTTGGAGTGGTCTTGATTGCCGTCTTGCGTTTGGTCTTTTAAATCAGCCATAAAGAAAACCTATCACAGAGATAGATATCATATAATGGCGTAAATGCTCTTTTTCTGTTAAGATTATAAGGTATTCTATTTTGGAGGAAATGACATGAAAAAAATCGTTAAATACTCATCTCTTGCTGCCTTAGGACTTGTTGCTGTAGGTGTTCTAGCAGCTTGCTCAGATGGTGCTAAGAAAGAAGGAGAAGCAGTTAGCAAGAAAGAAATTATCGTTGCAACCAATGCTTCACCAAAACCATTCAACTATGAAGAAAATGGTGAATTGACTGGTTATGAAATTGAAGTGGTTCGCGCTATCTTTAAAGATTCTGACAAGTATGATGTCAAGTTTGAGAAGACAGAGTGGTCAGGTGTCTTTGCAGGACTTGACGCTGACCGTTACCAAATGGCAGTTAACAACATCAGCTACACCAAAGAACGTGCTGAAAAATACCTTTACGCAGCCCCAACTGCTAAAAACCCTAACGTTCTTGTAGTGAAGAAGGACGACTCTAGCATCAAATCGCTTGATGATATCGGTGGAAAATCAACAGAAGTTGTTCAAGGGACAACATCTGCTAAACAGTTAGAAGACTATAACAAGCAACACTCAGATAATCCAACTGTCCTTAACTACACTAGAGCAGACTTCCAACAAATCATGGGACGCTTGAGCGATGGGCAATTCGACTACAAGATTTTTGATAAAATCGGTGTTGAAACAGTTATCAAGAACCAAGGTTTGGACAACTTGAAAGTTATCGAACTTCCAAGCGACCAACAACCTTACGTTTACCCACTTCTTGCCAAAGGTCAAGATGAGTTGAAAACATTTGTGGACAAACGCATCCAAGAACTCTACAAAGACGGAACTCTTGAAAAATTGTCTAAACAATTCTTCGGAGACAATTATCTACCAGCAGAAGCTGATATTAAATAATTTCTTGAAATCATCCATTCTGAGTAAGGTGGGTGATTTCTCAGTTTTTAGGGATATAGTTTTAAACTATATATCTGGCTATCTAATAACAATTTGTGAAATCAAACAAATTGTGAGATACTAGTACGGTATTATTTTTAAGGAGAAAGAATCATGAAAATCAAAAAATTGCTTGGTGTAGCAGCTCTTGCTACAGTCGCAGGTTTGGCTCTTGCAGCTTGCGGAAACTCAGAAAAGAAAGCAGATAATGCAACAACTGTTAAAATCGCAACTGTTAACCGTAGCGGTTCTGAAGAAGCTCGTTGGGATAAAGTCCAAGAATTAGTTAAAAAAGACGGTATTACTTTGGAATTTACAGAGTTCACAGACTACTCACAACCAAACAAGGCAACTGCTGATGGCGAAGTAGACTTGAACGCTTTCCAACACTATAACTTCTTGAACAACTGGAACAAAGAAAACGGAAAAGACCTTGTAGCGATTGCTGATACTTACATCTCTCCAATCCGCCTTTACTCAGGTTTGAATGGAAGTGACAACAAGTACACTAAAGTAGAAGACATCCCAGCAAACGGAGAAATCGCTGTACCGAACGATGCTACAAACGAAAGCCGTGCGCTTTACTTGCTTCAATCAGCTGGCTTGATTAAATTGGACGTTTCAGGAACTGCTCTTGCAACAGTTGCTAACATCAAAGAAAATCCAAAGAACTTGAAAATCACTGAATTGGACGCTAGCCAAACAGCTCGTTCATTGTCATCAGTTGACGCTGCTGTTGTAAACAATACCTTCGTTACAGAAGCAAAATTGGACTACAAGAAAGCACTTTTCAAAGAACAAGCTGATGAAAACTCAAAACAATGGTACAACATCATCGTTGCGAAAAAAGATTGGGAAACATCACCTAAGGCTGATGCTATCAAGAAAGTAATCGCAGCTTACCACACAGATGACGTGAAAAAAGTTATCGAAGAAACATCAGACGGTTTGGATCAACCAGTTTGGTAATAAGAAACAGGGAGGTGGGAGAGAAAATTCCACCTCTTGCTTTTGTATAGAGCATGGATTGTCAGGAAAAGTAGTTCATAGAAAGGTAGAGAGAATATGGTTTTTCCTAGTGAACAAGAACAGATTGAAAAATTTGAAAAGGATCATGTGGCCCAGCATTATTTTGAGGTTTTGCGTACCTTGATTTCTAAGAAGTCGGTCTTTGCCCAACAGGTGGGTCTCAAAGAAGTTGCCAACTATCTGGGTGAGATTTTTAAGCGTGTTGAGGCTGAAGTGGAGATTGATGAGACTTATACGGCGCCTTTTGTCATGGCACATTTCAAGAGTTCGCGTCCAGATGCCAAGACCCTGATTTTCTATAACCACTATGACACTGTGCCAGCGGATGGGGATCAGGTGTGGACAGAGGATCCCTTTACGCTTTCGGTCCGCAATGGTTTCATGTATGGGCGTGGGGTTGATGACGACAAGGGTCATATCACAGCTCGTTTGAGTGCCTTGAGAAAATACATGCAACACCATGATGACCTGCCTGTCAATATCAGTTTTATCATGGAGGGAGCGGAGGAATCAGCTTCGACAGACCTGGATAAGTATCTGGAAAAACATGCGGATAAACTCCGTGGGGCGGATTTGTTGGTCTGGGAACAAGGGACCAAAAATGCCTTGGAACAGCTAGAAATTTCTGGTGGAAATAAGGGGATTGTGACCTTTGATGCCAAGGTAAAAAGTGCTGATGTGGATATTCACTCTAGTTATGGTGGGGTTGTGGAATCAGCTCCGTGGTATCTCCTTCAAGCCTTACAGTCTCTTCGTGCAGCAGATGGCCGTATCTTGGTTGAAGGTTTGTACGAAAAAGTACAAGAGCCAAATGAACGAGAATTGGCCTTGGTGGATACCTATGCCCAACGAAATCCAGGGGAAATCAGTCAGATTTATGGTTTGGAATTGCCTCTCTTACAAGAGGACCGTGCAGCCTTCCTAAAACGTTTCTTTTTTGAGCCAGCTCTTAATATCGAAGGGATTCAGTCAGGTTATCAAGGGCAAGGAGTTAAAACAATTTTGCCAGCAGAAGCCAGCGCTAAGTTAGAAGTTCGTTTGGTTCCTGGCCTAGAACCGCATGATGTTCTGGAAAAAATTCGGAAACAGCTAGACAAAAATGGCTTTGATAAGGTAGAATTATACTATACCTTGGGAGAGATGAGCTATCGAAGCGATATGAGCGCACCAGCCATTCTCAATGTGATCGAGTTAGCTAAGAAATTCTATCCACAGGGCGTCTCAGTCTTGCCGACGACAGCGGGGACAGGGCCTATGCATACAGTCTTTGATGCCCTAGAGGTGCCAATGGTGGCCTTCGGTCTAGGAAATGCCAATAGCCGAGACCACGGTGGAGATGAAAATGTACGAATCGCCGATTATTACACCCATATTGAATTAGTAGAGGAGCTGATTAGAAGCTATGAGTAGAGATATTATCAAGTTAGATCAGATCGATGTGACTTTTCATCAAAAGAAGAGAACCATCACAGCGGTCAAGGATGTGACCATTCACATCCAAGAAGGGGATATCTACGGAATCGTTGGATATTCTGGAGCGGGGAAATCAACCCTTGTACGGGTGATTAATCTCTTGCAAAAACCATCTGCAGGGAAAATTACCATTGACGACGATGTGATTTTTGATGGTAAGGTGACCTTGACGGCCGAGCAGTTGCGTCGTAAACGTCAAGATATCGGGATGATTTTCCAGCATTTTAACCTCATGAGTCAAAAGACAGCAGAAGAGAATGTAGCCTTTGCCCTCAAACACTCTGGACTCAGCAAGGAAGAAAAGAAGGCTAAAGTAGCCAAGTTGCTGGACTTGGTTGGCTTGGCAGACCGTGCTGAAAACTACCCTTCACAATTATCTGGAGGGCAAAAACAGCGTGTGGCCATTGCGCGTGCCTTGGCAAATGATCCAAAAATCTTGATTTCAGACGAGTCAACTTCTGCCCTTGATCCTAAGACAACCAAGCAGATTTTGGCCTTGTTGCAAGATTTGAATCAAAAATTAGGCTTGACTGTTGTCTTGATTACGCATGAAATGCAGATTGTCAAAGACATTGCCAACCGTGTGGCAGTTATGCAGGATGGGCATTTGATTGAAGAGGGCAGCGTCCTTGAAATCTTCTCAGACCCTAAACAACCTTTGACTCAAGACTTTATCTCAACAGCTACAGGTATTGACGAAGCCATGGTCAAAATCGAGAAGCAAGAAATTGTGCAAAACCTGTCTGAAAATAGTCTCTTAGTGCAACTCAAGTATGCAGGTGCTTCAACAGACGAGCCACTTTTGAATGAATTGTACAAGCATTACCAAGTAACGGCTAATATTCTCTATGGGAATATCGAAATTCTTGATGGCACTCCTGTTGGAGAATTGGTGGTGGTCTTGTCAGGTGAAAAAGCAGCGCTAGCAGGTGCTCAAGAAGCCATTCGTCAGGCAGGCGTACAGCTAAAAGTATTGAAGGGAGGACAGTAAGATGGAATCATTGATTCAAACCTATTTGCCAAATGTCTATAAGATGGGCTGGGCTGGTCAGGCAGGCTGGGGAACAGCCATCTACCTAACCCTCTATATGACAGTTCTTTCCTTCATCATCGGAGGGTTCTTGGGGCTAGTTGCAGGTCTCTTCCTTGTCTTGACAGCGCCAGGTGGTGTCTTGGAAAATAAGGTCGTTTTTTGGATTTTGGATAAAATCACCTCTATTTTCCGTGCGGTTCCATTTATCATTCTCTTGGCAGTCTTGTCACCCTTCTCTCATCTAATCGTAGGAACAAGCATTGGTCCAAATGCGGCTATTGTACCCCTATCTTTTGCAGTCTTTGCCTTCTTTGCCCGTCAGGTGCAGGTTGTCTTGGCTGAATTGGATGGTGGTGTCATTGAGGCGGCTCAAGCTAGCGGAGCGACCTTCTGGGACATCGTAGGTGTTTATCTATCAGAAGGTCTTCCAGATTTAATCCGTGTGACAACTGTGACCTTGATTTCCCTTGTTGGGGAAACAGCTATGGCTGGTGCGGTTGGAGCTGGTGGTATCGGTAACGTAGCCATCGCTTATGGATTTAACCGCTACAATCACGATGTGACCATCTTGGCAACTATCATTATCATTTTGATTATCTTTGCAATCCAATTCTTGGGAGACTTCTTGACTAAGAAATTGAGCCATAAGTAAAAAAGAGCCGCACGGCTCTTTTTTATTTATCAGATTTTCTGTGCAAATTTTTTACTCAAGGCTTGTCCAATCAAGGCACCCACTAGGGCTCCGATGACAATACTTGCGATAAATAGAAGGACGGTTCCAGGATTTAGCGCGACCATGATACGGTCGATATATTCTTGGGATTTTCCTCTTGCTAGAAGGGTTGCCATATAGGTTTTGGGCGCAATCCACATAAGTAGGATTGGTCCTGATGTGCTAAAGGCAAAGAGAATAAAAGAAAGGAAGTTCTTTGTTTGATCTTTATATTTTCCTAAAAGAGCTACTCCATCTGCTAGGAGGCCACAGATAATTCCAGGAAGGAAGGCACCGGCACCGTGTTTAGTTCCCAAGAAAAAGAGGGCGATGACAAGGCCGATAGTGGTAATGGCTCCAAAACGCGGAACTTTTGCGATTAGAATCATATAGACGCCACCGCCGACAAGGGCAGTAAAGGCAGGCGCATAAAACATGTTTCCAGTTTGGTCAAAGAAATTGCCCAAAAGGACACCAATCCCCATGCAGAGGAAGTAAAGAACTGCAAAAAGCAGTGTAGTTAAGATAGATTTCTTCATGAATTGTCTCCTGATAATTTTTTCACAATTCTCATTTTACCATGGTTTAATGGGATTGTAAATGGATACTAGAAGTTTTTGAAAACGCTTGAAATATGATATAATAGTTTCATAGTTATTTTTAGGAGGATATCATGGGGAGATTTTTAGACTTTGTCTTTAATCGTTTCTTTTTAGGGATGATTGCGACAGCCTTCTTTTGGCTATTAACATTGGCAGGAGGGATTATCCTTGGTCTAGCGCCGGCTAGTGCCACCTTGATGAGCTTGTATGCAGAACATGGTTATAGCTTTCGGGAATACAGTTTGAAGGAGGCTTGGTCTCTTTACAAGCAAAATTTTGTCTCAAGCAACCTGATTTTCTATAGCTTTTTAGGGGTGGATCTAGTTTTGCTCTATGGCTTGTATCTCTTGGTACAATTGCCTCATCAGACTATTATTCATTTGATTGCGACCTTTTTGAATGTCCTAGTAGTTGCCCTGATCTTTTTGGCTTATACAGTATCTTTGAAATTACAAGTTTATTTTGATTTGTCCTATCGAAATAGTCTCAAACTATCCTTGATTGGCATCTTTATGAGCCTAGCGGCTGTGGCCAAGGTTCTCCTTGGGACAGTGCTACTTGTGGCAATTGGTTACTATATGCCTGCCCTACTTTTCTTTGTAGGAATTGGGATGTGGCATTTCTTTATCAGTGATATGTTGGAACCGGTCTATGAAAGTATCCATGAAAAATTGGCGACAAAATAGAATGAAGCAGTTTTGGCTACATACGCTTCTAAGAACCTACAGTTCAGTTATGATGATTATTATTGCGAGTTTTGCAATCTTACTCTCTTACGCTGACTGGGATTCACGGGAAAAGGAAGCTCAAAGAGTAGCCCAACGTGTAACCACTCGAACAGTCGATGAGGTGAAGTATTATTATCGGGAGTCAGCCCAACTGGCGCAAGATTTAGTAGCCAATCAAGACCGGATACAAGGGGTTTATAAGTACTTTAGCTTGTCAACTTCTGAGTATTTTTATTGGCTGTTGGAGCATCAAGCAACTTCGTCAACTTCTATTTCTCTGTATGAAAACATTGATGATCTTTATGTCCAAAATGACTCTATAACGGGTGTTGCAATCGTCTTGCAGGATTTTAAAGAAGTTTATGTGTCAACAAGGGATAAAAGAAGTGGTCATGTCTTGCCAGCTGAGGCCTTTAAACCAGAGGCAAATAGTTTTGGAATTCCAGTTCTGGACCCAGCAACGGATCAATCTATAGGAGTGATTTACATCTCCTTGGATCCAGAAGTTTTATATCATGCCATTGACAATACCCGAGGTCATATTCCGATGGCTGTTACTGTGACATCACCATTTGATACGGAGATTTTTCATATTGGTGAGAGGGTCAATAGGGAACATGAGAACTGGTTTGTTGGTATGACTTCTCATGGATATCAGGTTCAGGTGGCAGTTCCTAAAAACTTTGTTTTACAAGGAACAGTTGCCAGCTCTGCTTTGATTGTGGGTTTGAGCCTTCTCTTTATTGTCATTCTCTATCTGACTTTGAGGAAGACCTTTGCTAATTATCAAAAGCAGGTAGTGGATTTGGTGGATTCCATCCAAGCTATTGCCCAAGGACAAGAAGGTCTTCGCATTGATACGCTTGAAAAGGATCAGGAATTGCTCTTAATCGCAGAGACCACCAATGATATGTTGGATCGATTGGAAAAGAATATACATGATATTTATCAGTTAGAGCTTAGTCAAAAAGATGCCAATATGCGGGCCTTGCAGGCGCAAATCAACCCTCATTTTATGTATAATACGCTGGAGTTCTTGCGCATGTATGCAGTTATGCAAAGTCAAGATGAGTTGGCAGATATCATTTATGAGTTCAGTAGCCTGTTGCGTAACAATATTTCCGACGAAAGAGAAACTCTTCTCAAACAGGAATTAGAATTTTGCCGTAAATACAGTTATCTCTGCATGGTTCGCTATCCCAAGTCCATTGCCTATGGTTTCAAGATAGATCCAGGGTTAGAGAATATGAAGATTCCTAAGTTTACCTTGCAACCGCTGGTAGAAAATTATTTCGCGCATGGTGTTGACCACAGACGGACAGATAATGTGATTAGCATCAAGGCGCTTAAACAGGATGGTTTTGTAGAAATTTTGGTGGTAGATAATGGCCGTGGTATGTCGGCTGAAAAACTGGCAAGTATTCGAGAAAAATTAAGTCAGAGACATTTTGAACACCAAGCCAGTTACAGTGATCAAAAGCAATCTATCGGGATTGTCAATGTCCATGAGCGTTTTGTGCTCTATTTTGGGGACCGCTATGCTATTACTATAGATTCTGCAGAGCAAGCAGGTGTTCAGTATCGTATTACAATTCAAGATGAGTAGAAAGGGAGAAAATGTATAAAGTATTATTAGTAGATGATGAGTACATGGTGACAGAAGGTCTGAAACGTTTGATTCCCTTTGATAAGTGGGATATGGAGGTCGTCGCAACAGCCAGTCATGCCGATGAAGCCCTAGAATATGTTCAGGAAAATCCTGTCGATGTGGTCATTTCCGATGTCAATATGCCCGATAAAACAGGGCTTGATATGATTCGGGAGATGAAAGAAATCTTACCAGATGCAGCCTATATCCTACTCTCAGGTTATCAGGAGTTTGATTATGTAAAAAGAGCAATGAACCTTAGTGTGGTGGACTATTTGGTAAAGCCTGTTGATAAGGTAGAGTTGGGAAATCTGCTGGCGAAGATTGCAGGTCAGCTCGGCGAGAGAGGAAAGAAAAGTCAGACCCTTAGTCAAGATTTAGATGAGGATGGATTTGTTAGTTATTTAGGGGATAAGGAGAATTGGTGGATAGGTCTATCCAAGGAAAAGCAAGGCTCCTTCACCATTCCCTACTATGTCTTGGGTCAAGATTGGCAGATTTTTATTTCTGATCAACCCCTAGATGGTTTAGTCGTTAATCCCTTTGAAGCTCCTTATCAAGAACACTTTGAACGCTGGAAGCTGAATGCTGAGAAAACCCTCTTTTACGGCTCTGTAAATCTACAACAGTCTGAGAGTCTCTTTACCTATTACGAACCGATTTATAGGGTTATCATTCAGGGAAATCTCAATCAAATCGTAGAAGAGTTAAATCTCTTGGAGAAGGTGGTTCTTGAAAATACGCCGCGTGTTCCGATTACCAAACAGCTTTTTATCCAGTTTGTCATGGATGTCTTTCATTTGTTTGAACATCTCAAAGCTGATGATATGACGGACATTGTCAAAACGATTCATGCTATTCAAACCTTCGATGAATTGGTTCCTTATATCAAGGAAACTCTGACTCGATTCTTTGGACAATATCGGATGAATGAAAATGTGGTTAGTGTGCTAGAAGTCATTGGGCGTGATTATCAGAAGGAACTTTCTCTCAAGGATATCAGTAAGGATCTCTTTATCAATCCTGTCTATCTGGGGCAGTTGATTAAGCGTGAAACCAATTCGACCTTCGCAGAGTTACTAAACAAACAACGCATTAAGGCTGCCCAGCAACTTTTGCTTTCAACTAGTGACAGTATTGAAGATATTTGTTATGCTGTTGGTTACAGTAATGTTGGATATTTCTATAAAGTATTCCGAAAATTGTGCGGAAAATCGCCAAAAGCCTACCGAAAACAGGTAGAAACTACACTATAATATTTGTATCCCTTTACAAAAAGTGCTATAATATCAATAATAATATCAGGAGGTTCTATTATGAAAAAGAAACCAATTTATCTATGGGTCTTGCTAATCTTGTCTGCTCTTATTTCAGCTATGTCTCTGTTTGGAATGTTGAGTCCCTTGCCTAGCAAAGAAGTCCTTCGTGCTAAACAGTCACATGTTGCAGGACTTAGTGCCCAGCAATTAGAAGACAACATCAATTACACCTATAGAGTAGCAGAATCATCTCATTCTATTTTTAATATGGCCTTGATTGTACTATCTGCTATTTTAGTTGTAGTAGCGATTGTCTTCCTTATTCGTAAAAATTTGCAATATGCAAACTATACTTATGTCGGCTATGTTTTGCTAGCCATTATTGGTTCGATTTATGGCTATGTTAGTTTACAAGACGCTGTGCAGTTAGTTCACGATGAGACCATGCGTTTAGGGATAAGTGTTATTTCACAAGCCGTTAGCATTTTCTATATCGTCATCAATGTTCTTTTCTTAGCCCTTGTCTTCTATAAGATGTGGCGTCAACAGAAAGCCTTGGCGGAAGAAGAGGAAACCGAAGATCTTGCCTAAGTATTGACAAAAAATAACTATCAAGTTACAATCTTGGTAGTTATTTTTCGATTATACATAAAATCATGGAGGTATATATGAAGACAATTTCTTTAGTTTATATTAGTCTGAGTGGCAATACTGAAAGTTTTGTGACACGCTTGAAAGACTATCTCTTATCCCAGTACGAGGGGATTGAGGTTCAAAAGATTCATATCAAGGATTTGGTCAAGGAAGGCCAAGATTTCTATGAAATGGACCATCCCTATGTCGCTTTTTTGCCAACCTACCTCGAAGGTGGGAATGGCGTGGATAATGGAGATGTTGAGATTTTGACGACACCAGTGGGGGATTTTATCGCCTATGGTGATAATGCTAGTAAGTGTTTTGGTGTGGTTGGTTCAGGAAATCGTAACTTTAATAACCAATACTGCCTGACAGCTAAGCAATACAGTCAACGTTTTGGTTTCCCTGTATTAGCCGATTTTGAAATGCGAGGCATGCTGGGAGATATCAAACGTGTTGCAGCAATTATTGCAGATTTGTATGAGTTGGAAAGTTAAGCTTAGGCTTAGCTTTTTTATTATCTTAGGCAGTTGTATCAGCACTCTCACTTTCTATGCTCCAAGAGTTGATTGATATGGTCTACTTTTTTTGATGCTCTTTTATAGGAAATAGTCCAAATGATGAGGTAGACAATTGAAAACTCGATAATGAGCTGGAGATAGAAGATCCAGTGGAAGGGGAACCAACCTGCTAGAGTTGCTAGTGGGATAAAGCCTACTAGCATGAGGAAGAAATGGGAAAGCGTCGCACGAAGCATGCTCCAGTCACGGCTGAATAAGCGGTTGCCAAAGTTGAAGAGCATACCGATGGCTGCCCAGATAAGAGTACAGTAGAGCAAGACCAGGGCACCGTGAACCTGATGTTGAGCCATCACTTGGCCGATGAGAGAGTCGGGACTTAACGGGGCGTAGGTACTTGGTGCATAAATGAGTGAAAAGATGATAGAGAGGATGAGGCCGATAAGAACACCAGTAGCTGCGTCGTGGAAGATTTGTTTTTTCATAGTTCTAATTTCTCCTTGATGGTTTTTAGATAACGGCGTGAAGAGTAGGTGAAGCTTTCGTTTTTCAAGAAAATTTCTACTAGGCCGTTGGGGGTGAGCTTGAGATGAGAGATGGAATCGATATTGATGATTTCTGATTGGGAAATTTGGATAAAATTGGTTGGCAGAATTTCAAGGACCTGATAGAGTCGCAAATCAATGCTGTAGGTCTGACTCGCGGTTTCTGCTAGAACTTTCCGATTCTCGATATAGAAGCGTTGAATCTTGCTAATCTTAACTAGATAGACCTGATCATCAATCTTTCCTTTGATTGTTTCTTTTTGGTCAAGATTTTCTGCGAACTCGATGACTTTCTGGACTTTATCTGTCGGCTGAGGTGCTTGGACAATCAGTTTTTCCTCCTTGTAAGTCTCACTAATCTGTAGTTCTACTTTCATAAATTTCTCTCCTTTTTAGTTATACAAGGTTGTGATCACTTCCTGTATATCTTTATTAAACACTATTTTTCAGCCCCTTGCAAGGGACTTTGTCTATGTGGAGGGATTTTACTCCTATGTGGCGCTTGCTTTTCTGTCCTATCTGAAATATGGTATAATAGCACTAATCAATTTCTAGGAAAATAGATACAGAAAGGGGCTGAAAGATGTCTCATATTATTGAATTGCCAGAGGTGTTGGCAAACCAGATTGCAGCTGGAGAGGTCATTGAACGTCCTGCCAGTGTTGTTAAAGAGTTGGTAGAAAATGCCATTGACGCTGGCTCTAGCCAGATTATTATTGAGATTGAGGAAGCTGGTCTCAAGAAGATTCAAATCACAGATAATGGTCATGGAATTGCCCACGATGAGGTGGAATTGGCCCTGCGCCGCCATGCGACTAGTAAGATAAAAAATCAAGCAGACCTCTTTCGGATTCGGACGCTTGGTTTTCGTGGTGAAGCCCTACCCTCTATCGCATCCGTCAGCGTTTTAACTCTTTTGACAGCAGTTGAAGGTGCAAGTCATGGAACCAAGCTCGTCGCGCGTGGGGGAGAAGTAGAAGAAACTATTCCAGCGACTAGTCCTGTGGGAACCAAGGTTTGTGTAGAGGATCTCTTCTTCAACACGCCTGCCCGTCTCAAGTATATGAAGAGTCAGCAAGCGGAGCTATCTCATATCATTGATATTGTCAACCGTCTGGGCTTAGCCCATCCTGAGATTTCTTTTAGCTTGATTAGTGATGGCAAGGAAATGACACGGACAGCAGGGACTGGTCAACTGCGCCAAGCAATCGCAGGGATTTACGGTTTAGCTAGCGCCAAGAAGATGATTGAAATTGAGAATTCTGACTTAGATTTCGAAATTTCTGGCTTTGTGTCTCTGCCTGAGTTAACTCGGGCCAATCGCAACTATATCAGTCTCTTCATCAATGGCCGTTATATCAAGAACTTCCTGCTCAATCGTGCTATTCTTGACGGTTATGGCAGTAAGCTCATGGTGGGGCGTTTTCCACTGGCTGTCATTCATATCCATATTGACCCTTATCTAGCGGATGTCAATGTGCATCCAACCAAGCAAGAGGTGCGGATTTCCAAGGAAAAAGAACTGATGACCCTGGTTTCAGAAGCTATTGCCAACAGTCTCAAGGAACAAGCCTTGATTCCAGATGCCTTGGAAAATCTTGCCAAATCGACCGTGCGCAATCGTGAGAAGGTGGAGCAGACCATTCTCCCACTCAAAGAAAATACGCTCTACTATGAGAAAACTGAGTCGACAAGACCTAGTCAAGCTGAAGTAGCTGATTATCAGGTAGAATTGACTGATGAAGGACAGGATCTAACCCTCTTTGCCAAGGAAACCTTGGACCAATTGACTAAGCCAGCAAAACTGCATTTTGCAGAGAGAAAGCCTGCTAACTATGATCAATTAGACCATCCAGAGCTAGATTTAACCAGTCTGGATAAAGTCTATGATAAGCTGGAGCGAGAAGAATCTTCAATCTTTCCAGAGTTAGAATTTTTTGGGCAAATGCATGGAACCTATCTCTTTGCCCAAGGGCGAGATGGGCTTTATATCATAGACCAGCATGCGGCTCAGGAACGGGTCAAGTACGAGGAGTATCGTGAGAGCATTGGCGATGTTGACCAAAGTCAACAGCAACTCTTAGTGCCCTACATCTTTGAATTTCCAGCGGATGATGCTCTGCGTCTCAAGGAAAGAATGGCACTTTTGGAGGAAGTGGGCGTCTTTCTAGCAGAGTACGGAGAAAATCAATTTATTCTACGTGAACATCCTATTTGGATGGCAGAGGAGGAGATTGAGTCAGGCATCTATGAAATGTGCGATATGCTACTCTTGACCAAGGAAGTTTCTATCAAGAAATATCGAGCAGAGCTAGCCATCATGATGTCCTGCAAGCGGTCTATCAAGGCCAACCATCGTATCGATGACCATTCGGCCAGACAGCTCCTTTATCAACTTTCTCAATGTGACAATCCCTACAACTGTCCCCACGGACGTCCTGTTTTGGTGCATTTTACCAAGTCAGATATGGAAAAGATGTTCCGACGTATTCAGGAAAATCACACCAGTCTCCGTGAGTTGGGGAAATATTAAACTAAAAGGAAAACTATGTACGAATATTTAAAAGGAATCATTACCAAAATCACTGCTAAATACATTGTTCTTGAAGTCAACGGTATTGGTTATATCCTGCATGTGGCCAATCCCTATGCCTACTCAGGTCAGGTCAATCAAGAAGCTCAAATTTATGTGCATCAGGTCGTACGTGAGGACGCTCATCTGCTTTATGGATTTCGCTCAGAAGACGAGAAAAAGCTCTTTCTCAGTCTGATTTCGGTATCTGGGATTGGTCCTGTATCAGCTCTTGCTATTATCGCTGCCGATGACAATGCTGGCTTGGTTCAAGCCATTGAAACCAAGAATATCACCTACTTGACCAAGTTCCCTAAAATTGGCAAGAAAACAGCCCAGCAGATGGTGTTGGACTTGGAAGGCAAGGTAGTAGTTGCAGGAGATGACCTTCCTGCCAAGGTCGCAGTGCAAGCTAGCGCTGAAAACCAAGAATTGGAAGAAGCCATGGAAGCCATGTTGGCTCTGGGCTACAAGGCGACCGAACTCAAGAAAATCAAGAAATTCTTTGAAGGAACGACAGATACAGCTGAGAACTATATCAAGTCGGCCCTTAAAATGTTGGTGAAATAATGGGTATTGCTCGAATTAGTTATGCTAAAAGCAAAAATGTTTACAATAATATAGACCTAAGATTTAAGAATGGTAAGATAGAAGATGTCTGGCTTGACTGTAAAACTTTTCCTTTATATTGTAAATATTGTGAACAAACCCAAACGGAATTATTTTTACATATGTCGTCCCGATATGGTCAAGTAGGACCGATTCCCTGTGAATTTTGTAATCGCGATATAACGGTTGTTGATTGTGATACTTATGTAGATGAAATAGAGGTGAGTGGTGAGCCCTGTCACTTTCAACAACTCTATCTGTTAAGTGCAGACTACATTGAATGGTTTCAAGAATGGTACGGGATAACATTGGCTCCCGAAAGCTTTTTTGGAGGTTGTACTGATTGGATGTCTGTAGACCAACTTCGAGAACAGATTGAAACATTAACTGGAATAGAAACAGATGATGGTGTAAGGTATCAAACGGATGAGAGATTTAACCCTCTACCACCAGATATTAATCGTTGGATTAATCTATTGGATAAGTCTACTGTTCCCTTGCCTGACTACGTTTTAAAGATAGGAGAATAATATGACAAAACGTTGTTTGTGGGTCAAGATGACCAATCCGCTCTACATTGCCTATCATGATGAGGAATGGGGTCAGCCCCTCCATGATGACCAAGCATTGTTTGAGTTGTTGTGTATGGAAACCTATCAGGCAGGCCTGTCTTGGGAAACGGTGCTCAACAAACGACATGCTTTCCGAGAAGCCTTTCATGGCTATCAAATTCAAGCGGTCGCAGAGATGACTGATACCGAATTGGAAAACTTGCTGGAGAATCCAGCCATCATCCGAAATAGAGCCAAGATTTTTGCTACACGCGCTAACGCCCAAGCATTTTTACGACTACAGGAAGAATATGGCTCTTTTGATGCCTATCTTTGGTCCTTTGTTGAGGGGAAAACGATCGTTAACGATGTTCCCGATTACCGCCAAGCCCCAGCTAAAACACCTTTGTCTGAAAAATTAGCCAAAGATCTCAAAAAACGAGGCTTCAAGTTCACAGGCCCAGTCGCCGTATTGTCTTTTCTACAGGCTGCAGGGCTAGTTGATGACCACGAGAATGATTGTGAGTGGAAAAGCGGTCATTAGTGTGTATAGGTAACTAGAATATCTGAGAATATAGAAAAAGCTGAGAAATTCTTCCCAGCTTTTTATATATACTATTAGATTTGTTAGAGTGAAGTCAAAAAAGTGATTCCACCTAAAATAACACCAGCTAAATTTGGAATGATTAGTATCCAATCCTTCTTAGGTTCCTTTGTCCATCCATAAATAACCCAGATTAAGCAAGATATAGCAGCTGATAAAGGTTGAAATGGTTGAGCTTTATTTCCCTGTAAATTAGCGATAATTTGAGGTATGTAGGCAATAAATACTATAATTCCAATAAAGGCACCAATAGAACCTACGATTCGATTAATTTTTTGTTTTGTCATATACACCTCCTTCAAAAGGATATCATAGAAATTAGCGAAATGCAATAAATTCAGATACAAATTGTAACGAAAACGAATACAAAAGCACAAAAATAGAGAAACTATTTATTTTTTGTTATAGTCAAAGCGAATGATTTGCTCCTTTGCATCTACATAGGCGTGAACTCCGAAGGGTACAATTGCTCTTGGAGTTGCGTGGCCGACATTTAGATTATAGATAATCGGGATATTGCTGTCAATAATATCCAATAGTGCCTCTTTATAGTCGTCATAGAAAGTTTCATCCATAGGTTTTCCGACCAAGAGTCCATTGATGACCTCGAATATGCCAGTGTCCTTTAAAGTCCGCAACATCTTTTTGAAGTCTTCTGGTTCAGGCTTTTCTTCGCTTGTCTCTAGCAAGAGGATCTTTCCTTCCCAGTCTGACAAGTCAGGGAAAAGTTTGTATTTTTGGCAGAGCTCCGTGCTATCTGCGTATCGAGAGTTGTCAAAGATATCGTAGAGGGATTCGAGGCAACCACCGAGGATTTTTCCCTCGAACCGGGCATTTCCTTGCAACAGCTCAAAACCAGTATTTGCATGACTGATACGAGGTGTTCCCAGAGCCTTGGGACTAAAATCAGTTCGTTCCTCATACCAAACATTGCTAGGGCGGATTTCTGAGATTCTTCCCGTCTCAATCAATTCTTTAAAGTAGTGAAGGCTATAGGCTAGCATTTCTTTGTCTAATTCACAAATGTCTGCTAAGAAGGATTGACCATAAAAAGTCTTGATTCCTAGTTTATGCAACATGAGGTGGTTCATGGTTGTATCCGAGAAGCCAAGAAATATTTTTTGGTTGATAACCTTTTGTAGTTGGTCATTTTCAAAAAGATAAGGTAGTAAGCGATAGGTATCGTCTCCACCGATGGCGCATAGGATTATGTCGATGCTATCATCAGAAAAGGCCTGCATCAAATCCTCTGCACGAGCTTCAGGATGGTCCTTGATAAAGTCTAATCCTTTTTGCGAATGGAGCAAAAAGGTAGGATTGAGTCCCAGGTTCTTGAGACGTTGGATACCCAAGTCCACTTCGTGTTTGACAAAGTCCTCTCCGATAATGCCACTAGATAAACTAACAATACCAATAGTAGAAATCATATTTTATCCCCCTAGAAATAGATTGAGCCTATTTTATCACAAAAAGATTAGATAGAGCTATGTGGGATGTCAGAAGAATACTTTAAAATCAAAAAAGTAAGTGAAAAAGCAACCGCGCCTGCAGTTGCTTTTTATACATACTATTAGATTTGTTAGAGTGAAGTCAAAAAAGTGATTCCACCTAAAATAACACCGGCTGAATTTGGAATGATTAGTATCCAATCCTTCTTAGGTTCCTTTGTCCATCCATAAATAACCCAGATTAAGCAAGATATAGCAGCTGATAAAGGTTGAAATGGTTGAGCTTTATTTCCTTGTAAATTAGCGATAATTTGAGGTATGTAGGCAATAAATACTATAATTCCAATAAAGGCACCAATGGAGCCTACGATTCGATTAATTTTTTGTTTTGTCATATTTCCCTCCAATTATAGAGTATCAAAATGATTGTATATAGGCAAGGAATATGCTCATTTGTTGTTATTCTCTGTAAAAAATAGAATAAAATGTTTACATTTATGTTTTATAAAGTATAAATGTACTGAATTTTAGATAGAGTTAAATATTTTTTACATGATTGTTTAAAGATTAAAAAATCATGGTTCTTATGATGTTGAACCATGATATGTTTCCGTTCTTCTTAATAGCGTGTTGGTCCTGCACTTGCGCTACGGATATTCAAGCGTTTCTTGAGATAGAAGCGAAGAGCTAGGAGGGCTGCTCCGATAATAGCCAGTGGCAATGGAGCAAGTACTGGGTTAAGGCTAGCTGGTAGGAAGCTGGTTGCAAAGAAGACAAGCAACCAAAGGAACATAGAAGCTAGGATAACCAGTACAGATTTCCAGAAAGGTGGACGTTGACTTCGGTCCATATCAGGTCCATAGTATTGGTAAACAAAGTAGTACATCAAGTAGAAGGCAAATCCACCAACCAGTCCAACTAATAGGAGAGTGACAAATCCATAGCCGAAAGCTTGATCTGCCGCAAAGAAGGTTGTGAGGGCGCTGACAAGGGCAAAGAGGCTAGTGATGAAAAGAGCTGAGTCCATAATCATGAGTTTCGGATCATCATTTTCTTTTGGATGCTCTTTTTCATATTGCTCCTTAACAGTGAAGCTATGAGCCCAGTGAGTGGGTGCACCATAGAGGGAACGAGCAGTCGTACCCTTGGCTTGCTCTTCAAGGATTTGGGGAATAACTTCCTCAAAAATAGCCTTGATTTCAGCATCTGTTTTTCCATCTTTGATGAATTGTTGGGTAGCGATGTGGACAAACTCTTGGTTTTTCTTTGTTAATTTTTGTAGATCAATCTGAGACATAGGAACTCCTCTTAGAACCATTTTTTATGGATGAGATAGAGAGTGAGTGAGACACTCATAGCAAAGGCGATAAAGACGATTAACCAGAAGGCATTTGGTTCGCCGTTTAGGGGGATTTCATTATCCTTAAAGTTCATCCCGTAGGCAGAAAAGACCATGGTTGGGATGGACATGACGATGGTCACAAGGGCCAAGGTTTTCATGATGTTGTTCTGGTTGTTGGAAATGATAGAGGCGAAGGTCTCTGTCATAGAATGCAAGACGTTTCCATAAATGTCTGCCATCTCGATGGCCTGTTGGGTTTCAATCAGGGTGTCTTCAAGCAGGTCTTCGTCCTCAAGGTATTTCTTGATATTGCTGGTTGAGCTGGTCAATTTCTTAATCACACGCTCATTTGTTTTGAGGGAAGCCTTGAAATAGACGATAGTTTTTTCCAATTCCATGAGCTCAATCAATTCTTCATTACGAGTTGATTGATGCAGTTGACTTTCGATTTGCTCACTCTTACGGTCAATCGAACGAAGGGCCGTTAGGTAAAGCTCTGCATTGCGATAAAGAATCTGAAAGATAAAACGTGAACGCATGAAGGTGTAGAAATTACGCAATCGACGGTTGATAAAGACATCAAGGACAGGTAGTGGTTCCAAACACGTAGTGATAATGGTTTCCTCAGTGATGATAATACCAAGCGGGATGGTTACGTAGTAGGTGCGGTTATTTCTTTCTTCTGTGACCGGCACGTCTACAATGATCAGGGTATACTCGTCTTCAATTGTAATACGAGACATTTCTTCCGCATCGAGCGGTGCTCGGAGGTCGGCGATATCAATATCGAAGGCGTTAGCGATTTCGAGTGATTCATTTTGAGTCGGATTGACGAGATTGATCCAAGTACCCGGTTCAAGCGTATCGATCTCTTTAAATTCAGTTGTTGTAGAGAGAAAAACTTGTTTCATATCCCTTATCCTTTCTCATTTTTCAGATTTTTTCACACCGTACTATTATACTACAAATTCATCCTTTTGGGTAATAGAATCTCACTTTTTTTGGTATAATGGTAAGCAATAATGGACTAGAAAGAACAAAGATGCAAGATAAAATTGTCATTCATGGGGCGCGTGCCCATAATTTAAAAAATATTGATGTGGAGATTCCACGAGACAAGCTGGTTGTAGTGACTGGTTTGTCAGGTTCAGGGAAATCCAGTCTGGCCTTTGATACCCTCTATGCGGAGGGTCAACGTCGCTATGTGGAGAGTTTGTCAGCCTACGCTCGTCAATTCTTGGGGAATATGGAGAAGCCTGATGTAGATGCTATTGATGGTCTCAGCCCAGCTATTTCCATCGACCAGAAAACGACTAGTAAAAATCCTCGCTCGACGGTGGGAACAACGACTGAAATCAATGACTATCTGCGTCTCCTCTACGCGCGTGTGGGGACGCCTTACTGTATCAACGGGCATGGAGCTATCAAGGCTTCTTCTGTGGAGCAAATTGTGGATAAGGTTTTGGAATTGCCAGAACGCCAGCGCTTGCAGATTTTGGCCCCTGTCATCCGCAAGAAAAAAGGCCGACATAAGAGTGTTATCGAGAAGGTTCAGAAAGATGGTTATGTTCGTGTCCGTGTGGATGGGGAAGTCTATGATGTGACCGAAGTGCCAGAGTTGTCCAAGAGCAAGCAACACAATATTGATGTCGTGGTTGACCGTATTGTTATCAAGGAGGGTATCCGTAGTCGTCTCTTTGATTCCATTGAGGCTGCCCTTCGTATTGCAGAAGGTTATGTCATTATCGACACTATGGACGACTCTGAGTTGTTGTTCTCTGAGCATTATGCCTGCCCGGTTTGTGGCTTTACTGTTCCAGAGTTAGAGCCACGTCTCTTCTCTTTCAATGCTCCTTTTGGCTCTTGTAGTGAGTGTGACGGCTTGGGCATCAAGCTGGAGGTGGATACTGATTTGGTAGTGCCAGATGCCAGCAAAACCTTACGCGAGGGAGCCTTGGCTCCTTGGAATCCTATCTCATCCAACTACTATCCAAACATGCTAGAGCAGGCTATGACGGCCTTTGGAGTGGATATGGATAAGCCTTTTGAGGACTTGTCAGAAGAAGACAAGAACTTGATTCTCTACGGCTCAGATGGCAAGGAATTCCATTTCCACTATGAGAATGAATTTGGTGGCGTGCGCGATATCGACATTCCTTTTGAGGGAGTTGTCAATAATATCAAGCGTCGTTACCATGAAACCAATAGTGACTACACTCGCACTCAGATGCGTCTCTACATGAATGAGCTGACCTGCGGAACCTGTCACGGCTATCGTCTCAATGACCAGGCCTTGTCTGTCCGTGTGGGTGGCCAGCAAGGACCACATATCGGAGAAATTTCAGACCTATCTATCGCTGACCACTTGGACTTGGTGAGCCAGTTAACCTTATCTGAAAATGAAGCCATCATTGCTCGGCCTATTCTCAAGGAAATCAAGGACCGTTTGACCTTCCTTAATAACGTGGGTCTTAACTATCTAACCCTGTCACGTTCGGCAGGAACCCTTTCAGGTGGGGAAAGCCAGCGTATTCGCTTGGCAACACAAATTGGTTCCAACCTATCAGGCGTCCTCTATATCCTAGATGAGCCGTCAATCGGTCTCCACCAGAGAGACAATGACCGCCTGATTGCCAGCCTGAAAAAGATGCGTGATTTGGGTAATACTCTCATCGTGGTGGAACATGATGAAGATACCATGCGCGAAGCTGATTATCTAATTGACGTTGGTCCTGGTGCGGGTGTTTTTGGTGGGGAAATCGTCGCTGCAGGTACGCCCAAACAGGTGGCTCGCAACAGCAAGTCTATCACAGGCCAGTACTTGTCAGGCAAACGTGCCATTCCAGTGCCAACAGAGCGCCGTACCGGAAATGGTCGTTTTATCGAAGTGACAGGTGCGCGTGAGAATAACTTGCAAAATATTACTGCTCGATTCCCACTAGGAAAATTCATCGCAGTTACAGGGGTGTCGGGCTCAGGCAAGTCTACCTTGATCAACAGCATCCTCAAAAAAGCCATTGCCCAGAAGCTCAACCGTAATTCAGACAAGCCTGGTAAATTTAAGACTATTACAGGGATTGAGCATGTAGACCGCTTGATTGATATTGATCAGAGCCCTATCGGACGAACACCGAGGTCCAACCCAGCTACCTATACAGGAGTTTTTGACGATATACGTGACCTTTTTGCTCAAACAAACGAAGCCAAGATTCGTGGTTACAAGAAGGGACGTTTCAGTTTCAACGTTAAGGGAGGTCGTTGCGAAGCTTGCTCAGGCGACGGGATCATTAAGATTGAGATGCACTTCTTGCCAGATGTTTATGTGGCTTGTGAGGTCTGCCACGGAACTCGCTACAACAGTGAGACCCTAGAAGTTCACTACAAGGAAAAGAATATCTCGCAGGTCTTGGATATGACCGTCAACGATGCGGTAGAATTCTTCCAACACATTCCAAAGATTCAACGCAAACTTCAGACTATCAAGGATGTGGGACTTGGTTATGTGACATTGGGGCAACCTGCTACCACCCTTTCTGGAGGAGAAGCCCAGCGTATGAAACTGGCTAGTGAACTTCACAAACGATCGACAGGAAAATCTTTCTACATTCTGGACGAGCCGACGACAGGGCTGCATACTGAGGACATCGCTCGCTTACTTAAAGTCTTGGCTCGCTTTGTCGACGATGGCAATACAGTCCTCGTTATTGAACACAATTTAGACGTTATCAAGACAGCAGACCATATTATTGACTTGGGACCTGAGGGCGGTGTCGGTGGTGGAACCATCATCGCAACAGGAACTCCAGAAGAAGTAGCGGCCAATGAAGCCAGCTACACAGGACAGTATTTGAAAGGAAAGTTACATCATGAATAAACGTGTACAAGCATTTCTAGCTAAAATGCAAGAAAAAGAACTAGATGGCATCATCATCAATAATCTTAAAAACGTCTATTACCTTACTGGTTTTTGGGGCTCAAACGGAACAGTCTTTATCAGCCGTGACCGTCAGGTCTTGGTGACAGACTCTCGCTATATCATTGCAGCTAAGCAAGAAACCAGTGGCTTTGAGATTGTGGCAGACCGTGATGAATTGGCTGTCATTGCAGGAATTGTCAAGGACATGGGCTTGTCTCGAATCGGTTTCGAAGATGAGATTTCAGTCTCTTATTATCACCGTATGCAGGCAGCTTTTGCAGGTTTGGACTTGCTTCCACAAACTCAGTTTGTTGAAGGTCTTCGAATGATTAAGGATGAAGCGGAGATTGCAGCTATTCGCAAGGCTTGTTCTATTTCAGACCAAGCTTTCCGCGACGCGCTTGACTTTATTAAGCCAGGAAAGACTGAGATTGAGATTGCCAACTTCCTTGACTTCCGCATGCGTGAGTTGGGAGCATCTGGCTTGTCTTTTGACACTATCTTAGCTAGCGGAATCAACTCTTCTAAGCCCCATGCACATCCAATGCACAAACCAGTGGAGCTAGGAGAAGCCATTACAATGGACTTCGGTTGCCTTTATGACCACTATGTCAGTGATATGACACGGACTATCTATCTAGGGCATGTCAGCGATGAGCAGGCGGAGATTTACAATACGGTTTTGAAAGCCAACCAAGCCTTGATTGACCAGGCTAAGGCAGGATTAGGTTTCCGAGACTTTGACAAAATTCCTCGTGATATTATCATCGAGGCAGGCTATGGCGACTACTTTACTCACGGTATCGGACACGGTATTGGGCTGGATATCCATGAAGAACCATACTTTAGCCAGACTTCTACAGAAACTATTAAGGCAGGTATGGCCTTAACCGATGAACCAGGTATCTACATCGAAGGCAAATATGGCGTTCGTATTGAGGATGATATCCTGATTACAGAGACAGGTTGTGAATTGTTGACCCTAGCTCCAAAAGAGTTGATAGTTATCTAAGAGTTAAACAACTCAAATGATTGACTTTTGGGCACCTCTAAAAACCTATCCAATGGACACCAAAATATGAGATAATAGCCTTATCATAAGATGAGGTTATTATTT
>NZ_JAHZPT010000010.1:0-57123 GCF_019929545.1 Streptococcus mitis | reverse complement strand
ATGGGACTTTTTTTCTACACAAAAATAGGCTCCATAATATTTATAGGAGATTTACCCACTACAAATATTATAGAGCCAGAAGAAAAAGGCTTAGCTGGTTTGCTAAGTCTTTTTGCTAGTCATACTCTTCGCAAATCTCTTCAAACCACGTCAGCTTCGCCTTGCCGTAGGTCTGGTTACTGACTTCGTCAGTTCTATCCACAACCTCAAAACACTGTTTTGAGCAGCCTGCGGCTAGCTTCCTAGTTTGCTCTTTGATTTTCATTGAGTATCAAAAGCCCGATGTTTCCATCAGGCTTCTTTTTTATCCATGTACACGTTTCATATAGTCTTGATAACTTTCGGTATCCATGAGTTTTTTAGCGTTCTTGACGCGGTCTGCTGTTGGAGGTTTGACCCCTTCGAGCGAATATGGAATTCCCAGTTCACGCCATTTGAACTCACCCATGGTGTGATAAGGTAGAATTTCAAACTTATCAACATTTTTGAGGGTCTTGACGAACTTACCAAGTTCAATCAAGTCATCATCTCTATCTGTCAAACCTGGAACTAGCACGTGGCGAATCCAGACAGGCTTTCCAATATCTGATAGATACTGGGCACAAGCCAAGATATTTTTATTGGTTTGGCTAGTGACAATTTTGTGCTGTTCTTCGTTGATTTCCTTGATATCCAAGAGAACCAAGTCAGTGACAGCCATGAGTTTGTCAAACTTTTCAAGGTAACGTGGTTTATTACGGAAAGGAAGGGCACAGGTGTCCAAAGTACAGTGGATTCCTTGTTCCTTAGCCTTGGTAAAGAGGGCAATCAAGAAATCAATCTGCAAGAGGGCTTCTCCTCCACTGACTGTAATCCCTCCCTTATTTCCCCAGAAACCGCGGTAGCGCAAGGCCTCTGCCAAGACATCATCTACCGTCCGTTCACGTGACTTATTGGACTCCATAGCCCAAGTATCCGGGTTATGGCAATACTGGCAACGCATGTGACAGCCCTGCAAAAAGACAATAAAGCGAATACCAGGCCCATCTACTGACCCAAAGCTTTCTGTCGAATGCACCATTCCTGTCACTTGTCCATAATCAATTGTTTCTTCAGACATATCGTTACCTTCCTTGAAAACGTTTTATAGTTTTATTATATCATGACTTGAAGGAAAAACAAGATTTTTGCCTATTTTTTAGAAAGCAATCTGTTTTTCAATTTCATTTTCAATTACTTATCATTTTATTCTTCAAAATCAAAGCCATACAAGGTTGCAAAGTAGTCCTCAGGGCGCTCTGCACGGCGGATTTGACGGACTTTGCCTTCTTCGGTATAGAGGATTTCCGCAGAACGAAGTTTGGCATTGTACTGGTAGCCCATTGAAAAACCGTGAGCACCTGTATCATGAATTACCAGCAAATCACCGATTTCTGTATGAGGCAGTTCGCGATTCACTGCAAATTTATCATTGTTTTCACAGAGTGAACCAACCACATCTACCACTTCAGCTGGTCCATCTGGATGGGTCACGTTAGTAATATGATGGTAGGCTCCATACATGGCTGGACGCATGAGGTTGACTGCTGATGCATCCACACCCAGATAAGTACGGTAGGTTTTTTTCTTATGAGTCACTCTTGTGACTAAAGCACCGTGAGGTGCCAACATAAAACGACCCAATTCGGTAAAAATCTTGACCTGACCAAGACCTGCTGGCGTAAGAACTTCTTCATAAACCTTACGAACTCCCTCACCAATCAAGGCGATATCGTTCGGCTCCTGGTCTGGACGATAATTGACACCAATACCGCCAGAAAGATTGATAAAGTCTAGCGAAATGCCCAACTTTTCCTTGATTTCAACAGCCAATTCAAAAAGCTGACGAGCCAACTCTGGATAATAGAGATGGGTCACGGTATTGGACGCTAGGAAGGAGTGAATCCCAAAAGTCTTAGCTCCTTTTTCCTTCAAGATGGCAAAGGCTTCAAAGAGCTGGTCCTTGGTCATGCCAAACTTGGCTTCTCCAGGATTGTCCATAATGTCTGTCCCCAGTTCAAAAACGCCTCCAGGATTGTAACGACAAGAGATAATTTCTGGAATGCCTGCTGCACGCTCTAGATGTTCAATATCTTCAAAAGCATCCAAGTTAATGGTCGCACCCAATTCACGCGCATAGGCATATTCCTTGTCTGGCGTATTATTAGAAGAGAACATAATCTCAGAACCAGGGAAATCCAGTTTATGGCTCATCAAAAGTTCTACATAACTAGAGCAGTCCACGCCACAGCCTTCCTCTTGGAGAATTTTCAAAATAGCTGGGGTTGGAGTAGCCTTAACTGCAAAATATTCCTTAAAGCCCTTGTTCCACGAAAAGGCTTTGTTGACGGCTCTTGCCTTCTCACGAATCCCCTTCTCATCATACAAGTGAAAAGGTGTCGGGAACTCGGCAACAATCTTTTCTAAGTCTTCTTTATTGATAAATGGTGTTTTCATAAGTTTCCTTCTATTCTATTTGCAAAGAAAGGCTGGGACAATCGTTCCAACCTTTAGTTCTATCTCTTATTTATCTTCGTCAAAGATATTGCCAACCTCAACATCGATGGCTTGGTTCTTGACATCAATATTGGTTACCTTCAAGAGTGACTTGTAGTCAAACTGCTTTTCGCGTTCTTCTTGAGCATTATCCGCAAAGACCGCTACACCTGCCAATTCTGAATCAAACTCACGCAAGAGGCTGATCATCCCATTGACAGTTCCGCCACCTTTCAAGAAGTCATCCACAATCAAGACACGGCTGCCTGCCTTGAGACTACGTTTTGAAAGGAACATTTTCTCGATACGGTCACCACTTGAACCGGACACATAGTTGACGCTGACAGTTGAACCTTCGGTAATTTTCAGGTCACGGCGCACAATAACAAAAGGAACATTGAGGACATTGGCAACTGCATTTGCAAGTGGCACACCCTTAGTCGCTACGGTCATAACCGCATCAATTTTTTGGTCCATAAAGCTCTTGGCAATAATGCGACCAATATTTTTCAAGATAGCTGGTGTGCTAAGCAAATCAGACAGGTAGATATAGCCACCTGGCAAGATACGGTCACTTTCTGACAACTTGGCACGCAAGTCCTCAACCATTTCCTTGGCATCATGGCTTGAGATTGATGGTGTGAAAATGACACCACCACCAGCACCAGTTACTGTCTGGATATGACCGATTTCAATTTCCTCAAAGGCGCGTTTGATAATCACGATATCCTCTGAGATGGATGATTTAGCAGATTCATACTTTTCAGCAAAAGTATTGAGACTAGTTAGTTTATAAGGATTATTAATCAAATAGTTGGAAATGACAACCATCCGATCACTTCTTCTTAATTTCATTTCTATTTCCTACTTCATTTAATTTTGATATTTTATCTATTATACCATATTCACATAAAAAAACGAACATTCTTATCCTAAAAAATGCTCATTTTTCTTAAATTATTAATCTAAATCTGGTTTATAGAAGGAACGATTGTCCATAGCGAAGATTTTATTGGTCATCTCTCCTTTATCCACCAAAGCAAGAGCTGTTGACATCATCATCATGCTAGCATCCAGATTGTCAATCATATGGATAATCTCTGCTTCCATAATGCGTGGACGGACTGGACTTCCATACTCAAGTAAGCCATGGTGACTGAGGATGACGTGGCGGAGCAAAACGACTTCTTCCTTGGTATCATCGATGCCAAGTTCCATAACTGTTTTAGTAATTTCGCTATCAATCAAAGCAATATGCCCAAGGAGATTGCCTCGCACTGTGTACTCGGTCTGGTCTGGCCCCGTCAACTCAATGACCTTAGCCAAGTCATGCAGCATAATTCCCGCATAGAGCAGACTCTTATTAAGTTGAGGATAGACTTCGCTAATAGCATCTGCCAAACGTACCATGGTTGCAGTGTGGAAAGCCAAACCCGTTTCAAAGGCATGGTGGTTGGTCTTGGCTGCTGGATAGGAGTAAAATTCCTTGTCGTACTTGGTGTAGAGATTTCTGACAATTCGTTGCCAGACAGGATTTTCAATTTTGAAAATCATTTGCGACATATAGTCACGGATTTGCTTGGCATCAACTGGCGACTTGACCTTGAAATCAGCTGGGTCATTGGGTTCACCGGATTGAGGCAGGCGTAGGGTGATTTGATTGACCTGAGGGGTGTTGTTATAAACTTCTCGGCGCCCTTTCATGTGAACAACCTTACCTGCAGTAAAGGCCTCAACGTTATGAGGTTGGGCATCCCAAAGTTTCCCCTCAATCTCGCCACTATCATCTTGGAAGGTAAAGGCCAGGTAATTTTTCCCAGCACGAGTTTGCCTCAGGTCAGCTGATTTGATTAGGTAAAAACCTTCAAACAGCTCATCTTTTTTCATGTGACTAATCTTCATATTCTTCCTCATTTTCTTGGAAATGGAGTAGATCAAGCGCAGGCTCACCTTCTGATAACTCAATGTGACGGAGCGTCCGCTCAATAGCTGTGGTACGACGGTTTAATAGTTCATCAATATTGCCAGAGGCATGTTGGAGGTGTTTTTGTGCCTTGACCAGAATGCCACCAAACTTGCCAAATTCAGTCTTGACACTGGCAAGAGTCTTGCTAATATGGTCGGCACTCTTTTGGATATTGAGAGTCTTGAAGCCAACTGATAGAGAGTTAAGCAGGGCTGATAGGGTACTTGGACCTGCGACAATAATCTGTTCCTCCCGTCTCAAATCATCAAAGAAGACAGGATTACGGACAATTTCTGAGTAGAGACCTTCGGTAGGGACAAATAAAACTCCAAAATTGGTAGTCCGAGGCGGTGCTATGTACTTGCTCTTGATATCCTTGGCAAAGCGCTTGACACTTGCTAGGAGTGACTTACGACAGCGTTCGATTTCATCCTTGTCACCTGCTTCATAGGCTTCTTCTAGGCGATAATAATCTGCCAGTGGAAACTTGGAGTCAATCGGTAGATAAACGTATTCCTGGTCTCCCTGTCCAGGTAACTTGATGGCATACTCCACTCGTTCACTGGAGTTTTCAACCGTTGTGTATTCTCTTTCGTACTGGGCAGGAGTCATGATGTCTTCGATGATTTGCCCCAGTTGCAATTCTCCCAGAATCCCTCTCGTCTTGGTTCCTGAGAGAACCTTGTTAAGAGCTCCAACATCACGGGCAACTGTCTGCATTTCTCCAAGGCCACGATTGACAGACTCCAGTTGTTTGGAAACTGTCTCAAAGGAAGCCTGCAAGCGTGTTTGCAAGGTCTTTTCTAACTTTTCCTCGACCGTCTGACGCATTTGTTCCAAGCGTTGCTCATTTGATTCCTGCAAGGCTTGAAGGCGTTGGTCGGTCTTATCTCTGGTTTGGAGGAGATTATCTGTCATTTCTTGACGAACTTGAGTTAAGCCTTGGTGCAACTCGATTCGAACTTCTTGCAAACGGTCGCTGACAGCTACTTCCAAGTCTTTTTGATCCAACTGGCTGGCTTGTCTGGCTTGTTCAAAACGGTAATCCAACTGGTCTGATAGATGATCTGCCTGATCCTCCAAGCTCTTGCTCAGGTGTTTCTCCTGCTTCTCCTGCCTTTGCCAAATCAGAAAGATACCAGCTAGGTTGGCAATTAATAATAGAACTAATAAACTTTCCATCCTACCTCCTGTCCTTACTATGTAGCACGACCACATAGCCATCTGGGCAAGTCACCGACACTTCCCTATCTATATATTCGTTAGAAGCGTACACTTTTTTAAAGAAAAAATTTTCCTCTGTCAACTCATACTTGGCACCGAGAATGGTCAGCTGGCTATCTCGAACTGGCATAAAGGCAAGATAGTCATAGTCCGAGCGAGGTTCTAGCTGACTGGTCCCTTCTGGACAATAGGCAATCAAGTTTTGCCCATCTTCAATCGCTATCTGGCGCATATAGGGTGCTAATTTGGGATTGCTAGGTAGAAAGACGTTAGCTAGCATATGATCAATACGACCACCCAAAGCACCGAAAATAGTGACCTCAGCCTGAGGATTTTGCTCAAAGATGGTTAAGAGAGCCAATTCCAGATCTGTATCATCCTTTTCTGGTCGGGCTTGAACAAAATGCTGGGCACGTTTTTGAATCACCTGTCGCTCTTCTTCCGTCACAGAATCAAAATCTCCGACTGCTAGAGCAAGAGGCAAATCTTCTTCCAAGACCCAGAGAGAACCTCGATCCACACCGACAAATCTATCAAAGTCCGTCCGGTAATGACCGCGGTCTCCGCCAGCAAAAACAGCAACCCTAGTCCAGTTGTTTTCTGAGAGTTTGTACTCGCTCATTGACATCTCCCTTAAAGACATAGGAACCTGCTACAAAAACAGTCGCACCAGCTTCTTTGGCCAGAGCAATAGTTTGGTCATCAATCCCGCCATCCACTTCGATTTCAAAGTTCAAGCCTTTTTCCTTACGAAGTGCAACCAACTCACGAACCTTATCCATGGTTTCTGGCAGAAAGGCTTGCCCACCAAAGCCTGGGTTAACTGTCATGACTAAAACTTGGTCAACTAGATGAAGGACGTGCTTGATGGCTTCAACTGGTGTGCCAGGATTGATAACAACTGAAGGTTTGACCCCTAGAGAACGAATTTTTTGGAGGGCGCCATGGATATGAGGTGTTGCTTCTACATGGATACTGATGATATCTGCACCTGCGCGCGCAAAGTCTTCTAAGTGGTGTTCAGGATTCGCCACCATCAAGTGGCAGTCAAAGACCATCTTGCTATGAGGGCGAAGAGCTTCGACCACACCTGCACCAAAACTGATTTGTGGCACAAAGTGCCCATCCATGATATCGATATGGGCATATTCTGCCCCAGTTGCTTCTAGGCGTTTGATTTCACGTTCAAAGTTGGCATAATCTGCTGCCAGAATTGACGGAGCAATCTTGTATTGAGACATAGGTTTCTCCTTATTTTGGAATTTTTTTGCTGACTTTTTTATAGGTTTCTCTGCGATTTTCAATTTCACTCAGAAATTGCAGATAGTTGTCAAAACGGAAGAACGCAACGGTACCCTCTTCTACAGCAAGCTTAACCGCGCAAGCTGGCTCATGGGTGTGGGTACAAGTGCGGAATTTGCATTCTCGACTGACAGTAGCGATTTCTGGAAAGGCCTGATTGAGGTCTTCCGCCGTTGATACTTCATAGTCCAAGGATGAAAAGCCCGGTGTGTCTGCGATTTTACCTCCATTGAGGTTGTAAAAACTAACAGCTCGAGTGGTATGGCGCCCACGACCCAGACTGTCTGAAATTTCTCCTGTTTCAAGATTGAGGTTTGGTGCGATTTTATTGAGAAGAGTTGACTTCCCAACACCTGTCTGCCCCATAAAGACTGTAACCTTGCCTGTTAACAAGGGCAAAAGTTCCTCCTTACTGGTCACAAAATCATAACCAATAGCACCATAGGTTTGTTGGTAAAAATCCAATTCTGACCTATCTTCCAACAAATCCATTTTGGAAATATAGACGATTGGATGGATGCCCTTGTGTTCCAAAAGAACCAAGAACCGATCCAGCAAATTGCTGTTAAATTCAGGTTCCTTGACGGACATGATTACCACAGCTTGATCGATATTGACAATGGGCGGACGGACCAAACTGTTTTTTCGTTCATAAATCTTGAGAATATAGCCTTCTGAATTTTCCTCCGCAGAAAAATCTACCCAATCCCCAACGTAGGGAGTATGGCCTTTTTTACGGAAATTTCCACGCGCCCGTGTCTGATAAACCTTGCCCTCACTCTCCACATAGTAGAAGCCTGCCAAGGCTTTAATGATTTGTCCCTGCATCTTAGAGTCCTTGCCCTTTAAGTGCATCTGCTAGGCTGGCAAATTCTGCCAAGCTGAGAGCTTCCCCACGCACACTTGGTGACAAGCCTGCTTGGTCCAAAGCCTTAGTAAGCTTGTCCTTGACCTCTTCAGTCTTGCCAAAGTAACCTGTCAAGTTATTCCACAAGGTCTTACGGCGATGGGTAAAACTAGCCTTGGAAACCTTAAAGAAAAAGTTCTCGTCTTCCACTGCTACAGCTGGCTCTGGACGGCGGACCATTTTCAAGATGGCTGAATCCACATTTGGCGCTGGCACAAAGACCGTACGAGGCACGATGAAGGCAACCTTGGCAGTCATGTAGTACTGAACCGCAATCGACAAGCTACCATAAGCCTTGGTATTCGGTTGAGCGGAAATGCGGTCAGCTACCTCTTTCTGCATCATGACCACAAACTCACTAAAAGGAATTCCGCTCTCAATCAAGTGCATGAGAATAGGCGTCGTGATGTAGTAAGGCAAGTTGGCTACTACCTTGATTGGCAGGTCAGGATTTTTGAAATTCTGGATATGCTGCGCCAAATCGACCTTGAGAATGTCCTCGTTAACCACTGTCACATTGTCAAAATCACGCAAGGTATCTGCCAAAATCGGTACCAAACGGTGGTCAATCTCAAAGGCCATGACTTGAGCTGCACGCTCAGCCAAAAATTCTGTCAAGGCACCAATCCCTGGTCCGATTTCGATGACATTAACCTGGTCATCAATCTCAGCCGTATCCACGATTTTTTGTAAAATATTGGTATCCGTCAAGAAATTTTGCCCAAAGGACTTTTTAAAAGTAAAACCGTGACGCTCCAGCACTGCCTTGGTCACGCTATAATCTGCAATTCTCATCTATTCTCTTTTCTAGTGTAAACGGCGTTTTATTATCCAAACAAACTCATTGTCTCCTGAACTCTGATAAATGAGCTCTGTTAAAGAAACATTTGGATTCGTCAATTCTTTTGTTTCTGTATTATAACTTGTTACTGTCTGCCCACCATGTCGTAGAAGCCATTCCGTATCCAATCTAGGCAGATATCTGTCCTTTTGAAGAAAACTACAAAACTCCTCAACTGTCATATCCTTCGGGACATCAAGATCCATCTGATGAGAGAAAACATCATCCCCCATGCAGATAGATTCTCTATCAACTCGTATTTTCATTTCACTCTTTCCTTGTAAACATCAATTTAAATATTATCAAAGTGAATCCCCTGACATAAATCTACTTACTTATATTGTAACACATTCCCCTTACATTTGGGGTCTGCTTAGCTGTTCTCATAAGATTTCATGGTTTCTTCCACTTCTGCCAAGGTAATCCCAAACAACTCTAAGCGCTTGAGGAGTTGCTTACCGTTAGAATAGCCGATTCGGAGAGCCTCTCCTAGATATTCTCTGCGCTTACGGCTATCTGCTCCTGCTAGAAAACCAAGGCGAATCAAGTCGCTACGACTGATGTCAAACTGACTCTCATGTTCAAATTGTTCTGTCACCTGAGCTAGAGCCGTTTTCAGGTCTTCATAGCTGGCATGCTCAATTCCCAAAGAACGCCCCTTGGTCTTGGACTTGGGAACAGCTTCATCTCGTTTGAGAAAGGCATGCTGAACTGTTGGAATGGCCGTCATAATCATGCGACGAATCCGCTCCCCATTAAAATCTGGGTCTGTAAAGACAATGACCCCATGGCGTTGGTGTAGACGCTGAATCCGCTCTAGATCCTGCTCATTGATGGCAGAACCTCGTGTCTCATAGGTCTCTACATCGAAGTAACGTTTAAGATTGGCCGTATCATCGCGACCTTCAACCACGATGACTTGAGAAATTTTTTCTTTCATTACTTGCTATCCAATCCAAAAATTCGTTCTGCATTTGCAGTCGTTGCTGCCGATAACTCCTCGGTCGTCATACCACGCAAATCCGCGATAAAATCTACTACATAGCGAGTGTAGGCTGTTTTGTTTTCGCGACCACGTTTAGGAACAGGAGCCAAGTAGGGAGCATCCGTCTCCACCAAAATCTTGTCCAAAGGTAACTCTTTAGCTGCTTCTTGGATGTCAGTTGCCTTCTTAAAAGTCACCACTCCTGAGAAGGAAATAGTCATGCCAAGCTCGACAAACTTCTCTGCCCATTCAAGAGTCCCTGAGAAAGAATGCATAATGCCACCTCGAGGGCCAACTCCCTCGCTCTTGATAACCTCATAAGTATCTTCCAGCGCATCACGGGTATGGACAACAAAAGGCAAATCCAAGTTCTTAGATAGCTGAATCTGACGACGAAAAACCTGCTCCTGCACTTCTTTAGGCGCTGTCATCCAATGATAATCCAAACCAATCTCACCTAAAGCAACTACCTTTGGATGCTTGAGCTTGTCAAGCAAGTAGGCTTCAATCTCCTCTGTGTAAGTTCCAGCTTCTGTCGGATGCCAACCAATAGTTGCATAGAGTTGGTCGTACTCATCTACCAACTCCAAGGCACGCTCAATCGTTGGTTGATCAAAACCAACAATATTCATCTGTGTCACACCCATATCAGCAGCTAAGGCGATTTCTTCTGCCTCACGACCTGCAAATTCTTCTACATTTAAGTGTGTATGTGTATCAAAAATCATCTCTTCTAACCTCGTTTTCTATCTTCTATTATACCAAAAAACTGCCCTCTCTCCTCATCTGTACAAAATATTCTAAAATCCATCGTCCTCTCTTGACGCTATTTTCTCAAAGCAGTATAATAGCACTTATTGAAATTTTCAGAAAAGGAAAATACAATGTTTACAAAATTAAAACAGACTTTTATCGGTCGTCCTCTTAAGTCCTTAACAGAAGGCGAGGGGGGACTGCTGGGAAAAATGCAGGCCTTGGCCATGTTGTCAAGCGACGCTCTATCTTCCATTGCCTATGGGCCTGAGCAAGTAGTCCTCGTCTTGGCTAGTCTCTCTCCTCTTGCTATATGGTGGAGCCTTCCTATCGGCCTTTTTGTCCTCCTACTTCTGGCCAGCCTGACCGTTTCCTACCGTCAAATCATCCATGCCTATCCTCAAGGAGGAGGGGCCTATATGGTTACTCGAGAAAATCTATCTCCCGAGCTAGGCTTAATTGCTGGAGGTAGTCTGCTGGTTGACTACATGCTGACTGTGGCGGTATCGGTATCATCTGGAGCTGATGCTATCACAGCAGCCCTCCCTGTCCTCCACCCTTACAACCTTCACATCTCCATTTTTCTGGTTTGCTTGCTCATGCTCTTGAATTTACGGGGCTTAAAAGAATCTGCCAGTTCACTGATGATTCCTGTCTATCTCTTTATCATCAGTACTGTCTTTCTCTTGCTCTACGGAATCCTTCAACTAATGACAGGGTCTCTCAGCTATCAGGCAACTTCACCTATTGGGCATGCTGTTCCGAGTCTGTCTATCGTTCTCATTCTAAGAGCCTTTACCAGTGGTTCTGCCTCTCTGACAGGGGTTGAAGCTATTTCAAATGCCGTTCCCTTTTTCAAGGCTCCAAAAGAAAAGAATGCCGCTCAAACCTTGACCATCATGGCCTTGATTTTAGGTTTTCTTTTTGCAGGCATTACCTTCCTAAACTACTGGATGGGGATTCTGCCTCAACACGGAGAAACTATTCTTTCACAGATGGCTCAAGGCATCCTTGGTAATTCCTTCTTAGATCACCTTGGCTATTATATCTTCCAATTCTCCACAGCCTTGATTTTGGCCGTAGCTGCAAATACTGGCTTTTCGGCCTTCCCTATGCTGGCTTACAATATGGCTAAAAACAAATACATGCCCCATCTCTTTATGGAAAAAGGAGATCGCCTAGGCTACTCTAATGGAATTTTAACTCTGGCATTTGGGGCTATGATTCTTCTTCTCATTTTTAATGGCAATACCGAACGTTTGATTCCCCTTTATACTATCGGGGTCTTCGTTCCCTTTGCCCTTTCTCAGACTGGGATGATTCTCCATTGGAAAAAAGAAAAAGGGGCAAATTTCTTAAAACCTGCTCTTGCCAATATCCTTGGGGCTATCATTTGCTACGCTATCGTGCTAATCCTGCTCTTTTTCCGTCTCAGTGATATCTGGCCTTTCTTCCCGATTATTCTCGTACTCACCCTACTCTTCTTGGCGATTCACAGTCATTACCAAAAAGTGGCCCAACAACTACGACTATATGAAGGCATCGAAAAACGTACCTACAATGGAAATCTAGTTCTCGTCCTAGTAGGAAATGTCACCCGCGTCAGCGTTGGAGCCATTAACTATGCCCAAAGTATCGGAGATGAAGTCCTAGCCATGCACATTTCTACTAAGGAAACAACAGAGAAAGACCAAGAAATTCTCCAAGAATTTGCCGATTACTTCCCAACCATTACTCTGAAGAACATCAAGACCAGCTACCGCGACATCATCACGCCTACTGTCAAGTATGTCAAACGTATTTCCGAGGAAGCTCAGAAAAAGAACTATACAGTCACTGTCCTCGTTCCCCAGTTTATCCCAAATAAACCTTGGCAAAATATCCTGCATAATCAGATGAGTCTCAAACTCAAATATTCCCTTCGTTGGCACCAAGACGTCGTTGTCGCTAGCTACTCTTATCACTTAAAAGAATAAAGAAAAGGCCCTACCAGAACCAATAAGCGTCTGGTAAGGCCTTTTTCTGAATCCATCCACTATGCTTATACTCAATGAAAATCAAAGAGCAAACTAGGAAGCTAGCCGCAGGCTGCTCAAAGCACTGCTTTGAGGTTGTAGATGAAACTGACGAAGTCAGCTCAAAACACTGTTTTGAGGTTGCAGATAGAACTGACGAAGTCAGTAACATATATACGGTAAGGCAACGCTGACGTGGTTTGAAGAGATTTTCGAAGAGTATTAACTGAAAAGCATGACTAGGAATATCATTGAATGTGGTTAGCTAAATCTTCCTGAGCTTTTTTATTTGACTCAGCTTTTTCTTTTAGCCATTTTTCATAAAGTTCTTGGTACTGTTTAGCAGTTACTGGCTCTTTTTGCAATTCAACATATTTGTAGTTGTCCGCATTTCCCTTATGACCAACGAATGAGAATGGGCCTGTAAACGGTACAGTCTTACGGAAGATTGGGTTAGCTCCACCACTTTGAACTGGTAGGAAGAGGGCACTATCTGTCAACCAAGCTTGGGCTTCAGCATATTTTTCATAGCGGGCTTGAGTATCTGTTATTTCCGCATCAGCCTGATCCAAGAGTTTCTTATAGTCAGAAAGACCAATCTTGTCCTTAACTTCCTTGTCTTTTCCTTCAGACAAGCCCATGTTTTTCAACTGAGAACCTGTCTCTGGATCAAGAATAGCTAGGTAAGTCTTAGGATCTGAGTAATCTCCACCCCATCCCGAGATGTCGATATCGTAGTCTTTTTGTTCTGCTGTATCTGCAAAGTAGGTTGCCTGGTCTTTTTCATCTGGAGAAAGTTGGATAACATCGATAACTACATTCTCCTTACCAAGAGTTTCTTCCACTGTTTGTTTGAACGATCCAGCCTGTTGCACATCCAACTTAGCAGTCTGGTCAACTGGCATATCCAAATGAATTGGGAAAGTTACTCCCTGTGCTTGCAGACTTTCTTTGGCCTTAGCAAACTTCTCTTTGGCCTTTTCAGGATTCAAGAAGGCTTGCTTACCATCGTTTAGGTTAATATTTGCCCAATCTTTACCGTAGTTGACAATTTTCTCATTGACAATGTCACCAAAGTTCTTATCGCCAACTTGAACAAAGTTACTTGGTGTAATCGTATTACGCAAGATACGGTCTGCTCCATCTTCACCATTTGTCTGCGCTGCATAGGCATGACGATCAAAGGCAAAGTTGATAGCCTGACGGAAATCTTTATTTTGCATAGCTGCGCGTGAATCTGTCTTTTCCTTATCAGACTGTTTCATAGTCTGCTTGTAGCTTTGACGATTTACGTTGAAAAGATAGTAGAAGGTAACTGAGTTTTGCGGTGTATAGGTAATCTTGTCCTCATTTCCCTTCTTGAGTTCAGCAAAGACTGAACTTGTTGGGAAGATACGACCATCTGTATAGTTACCATCCAAGAAACCTCTAGCAATGCTGTCTTGATCAGAACCGTCAAAGAATGAGAGTTTCACTTTCTCGATTTTAACATTATCCTTATCCCAGTAATTAGGGTTTTTATCAAATTCAATCAAAGATTTTGATGTGAAGGATTTAAACAAGTAAGGACCATTTGACAAGATACTTGATGGTGTCACACTTCCAAAGTCATCTCCCTGAGACTTCAAGAAGGCTTCATTTACAGGACTAAGGATACTTGCTGTTGTTTTAGAGTTCCAATAAGTCTCAGGTTGGTTGAGAGTGTATTGTAGCGTGTAATCATCCACCGCCTTAACACCAACAGTTCCAAAATCAGATGATTTCCCTTCAACATAATCTGCTAGCCCCTTGATAGAGTCTTGTACCAAGTACAAGTTTTCAGCCTTTTTATCAGCCGCATACTTAAGACCTGTCACAAAGTCATGAGCGGTTACATCTGCATACTCTTCTCCTTCAGAAGTGTACCATTTAGCTCCCTGACGGATCTTATAAGTGTAAGTCAAGCCATCTTTTGACACTGTCCATGACTCAGCCATAGATGGGATGAGATTGCCATACTGGTCATTTTCCAACAAACCATCAATCAAGTTGGTTGTGATACTAGATGTAGAATCTCGTGTAGAGGTAATGTAATCCAAGGTATCAGGGTTGCTGACAAAGATATAAGAGTATGTCTTGTCTGCATTGCTTGATTGGGATGACCCGCATGCCGCTAGAGCTAGACCTGCTGTCAAAGCCATAGCTCCAAAAAGCATAACTTTTGATTTCTTCATGATTATTCTCCATTTTTTACAGTATGTGAAATATTATACACTATTTGAGCAAAAATATAAAGCCTTTTTGAACTTTTTTACAAAAATAAAAATCAGTAGACTCGAGTTCCTACTGATTTTTGTTATGGTTCGTTTGGATTATGCAGCCAAAACTTTGCGTCCTTTACGACGACGAGCTGCCAATACGCGACGACCGTTTTTAGTTGACATACGGTTACGGAATCCGTGTTTGCGCGCACGACGAAGTTTACTTGGTTGATAAGTACGTTTCACGATGAATACCTCCTCATAGATTTTGTATTCGTTTAGCCGGCTATAAAGTGATCAGTTACTAAACATACTTTACTATTCTATCTGATTCTTTCACTTTTGTCAATAGCTCAAGGCAAATGTTTCCAGCTTTTTCAAATGTAAGCCCTATCTACGATACTGTTTTAAGAATCGAGTCATCTTTTCTTGGATTTGGGCCAGTTCATCAACACGCGGAAGGTAAACAATACGGAAGTGGTCTGGTTCCTGCCAGTTGAAGCCTCGACCATGAACCAAGAGAACCTTTTCCTGTTTCAAGAAATTAAGAACAAACTGTTCATCATCATCGATACGGTACATATTGCGGTCGATTTTAGGGAAGATATAGAGTCCAGCCTTGGGTTTAACGGCAGACAAACCTGGAATATCTTGAATGGCATTGTAGATGAAGTTTCTTTGCTCGTAAATTCGTCCACCTGGAAGGAGCAATTCATCAACTGATTGGTGGCCACCCAAGGAAGTTTGTACGACTTGTTGGGCCAAAACGTTAGAGCAAAGGCGCATATTGGATAGCATATTGAGCCCTTCGATATAGCCTTTAACGTGTGTCTTAGGTCCAGACAAGACCATCCAACCCACACGGAAACCAGCAATACGGTGAGATTTTGATAGACCGTTCATGCTGACACAGAAAACATCTGGTGCCAAGCTCGCCACAGGCGTATGCACATGTCCATCCATGACCATGCGGTCGTAAATTTCATCTGCAAAGATAATCAAATCGTTTTGACGGACAATCTCAATAATTTCCAGCAAGAGTTCCTTAGGATAAAGGGCTCCAGTTGGGTTGTTTGGATTGATAAGGACGATTGCCTTGGTATTAGAAGTGATTTTTGACTTGATATCGTCAATATCTGGGTACCATTCTGCAGCTTCATCACAGATATAGTGAACGGCATTTCCTCCAGCTAGGCTGACAGCCGCTGTCCAAAGAGGATAGTCTGGCATTGGCACCAAGACCTCGTCTCCATTGTCCAAAAGCCCCTGCATGGACATGACAATCAACTCACTGACACCATTTCCAAGGTAGATATCATCAATATCTACGTTTGGGAATTTCTTCAATTGGCAATACTGCATGATAGCCTTACGGGCTGAGAAAATCCCTTTGGAGTCAGAATATCCTTCACTATCACGCGCATTCATAATCAAGTCATGAATGACCTCGTCTGGCGCTGTAAAGCCAAATTCTGCTGGATTTCCTGTATTCAGACGTAAAATCTTTTCTCCGTTTGCTCGCATCCGCATGGCTTCTTCCAAAACAGGACCACGGATATCATAAGCAACATGCTCTAACTTACTAGACTTGTTATATTCTTTCATCTTGTTTCCTCAATTCATCAGGATAGTAACATTATACCACTAGAAAGACAATGCGACAAGTTTACTGAAATGTGTTACTAGATTCGGATAGAAGAAAAGCCTCGCTAAAAGCGAGGTCGAGACAATGGTGATAGCAGGTGTTTTGCCAAAAAACATCACATACCAAAAGATAAACCTAGAAAGAGCAAGCCTAAAAAGGAGTCATAGAGAAGATTGAACATGAGGAAAAGCCCCCATATCATCAAGTAATCCCAGCGACCACTTCTTTTTGCAACTAGGAATAATAGCAGATGGTAGAGTAGGTGAAAGACTAAAAAGCCAACAAAACCTGGATAGAGAAGTGGAATCAACTTTTCTAATTGCCAGATCATGATCACTTCTACCAAGACAGAGGCTAGGATGATTCCATAATAAAGGAAATTTGATTTTTTTGATTCTTGAAAAGAGTTTTTCATCATTCTCCCTCCCTTCACTTCTTTCCTGCTATCCTTTCTTTTATTTTATCATATATTTATATAGATTTTAAGCGCTAACATTCTTTTGAAAAATATTGTTTTTACTTTACTTCTATAGTGAAAAGGTTTACAATTATAGTAAGAAAATTTCAGGAGGTTTCATTATGGCACAACGTTACCAAAATATCATGGTCGCAATCGATGGTTCTAAAGAAGCAGACTTGGCTTTTGTCAAGGGAGTTCATTCTGCTCTACGAAACGACGCTAAACTCACCATCGCACATGTCATTGACACACGCGCACTCCAAAGCGTATCCACCTTTGATGCTGAAGTTTACGAAGAACTCCAAGTCGACGCTGAAAGTCTGATGAAAGAGTACGAAAAACGTGCTAAAGATGCTGGTGTGGCAGATGTTCATATCGTCATTGAAATGGGAAATCCAAAGACCCTACTGGCACGTACTATTCCCGATGCTGAGGAAGTGGACCTCATCCTAGTTGGCGCAACTGGTCTCAACGCCTTTGAACGCCTCTTGGTCGGCTCTTCATCTGAATACATCCTCCGCCATGCTAAGGTCGATTTGCTGGTTGTGAGAGAACAAGAAAAAACCTTATAGTCACGAAGAAAAGGAGCTCAGCGCTCCTTTTTGTTTACTATTTATACTCTTCGAAAATCTCTTCAAACCACGTCAACGTCGCCTTGCCGTACTCAAGTACAGCCTGCGGCTAGTTTCCTAGTTTGCTCTTTGATTTTCATTGAGTATTGTTTCTCTCTTTATGACGTTCATAAGCCTTGAGCTGGCGCTGCAGTTCCTTTTTAATAGCAGGTTCTGGAGCATATTTTTCTTCCCAATCATCTGGTTTTAAGATTTTGTGGGTCACTGGATCAAAATGAGCCTTGCCATCTGGGAAAATTTTCCCCATATTGGCCTGATGGACAATGTCAAAAATACGTTCTGGGTCCACCCCCATCAAGACAAAACTACCGTAGGTGAAGTAAAGCGTATCAATCAAGGCATCCACCTGCCCTATCAAATCTTGCTGAGCAGGCGTCTTCTTGGCTACTTTATCTGCTGCCTTATCAAGAGCTTGATGAAGTTGCGATAGAGCTTGACCAAAGTCCTCTTCAGAAGGACTGGCAGCTCTAACAAATTCCACCAATTCTTCTATTTTAAAGCCAGCCCTGTGGGTTGCACCTTCTAAATCCCAAGCTCGAGGTTCTTCTTGAGTTCGTTCATCCATCATGTGGTGGAAGGTCTTGACCTTATTGAAATGATAGTCACGGCTGACAAAGACTTTTTCTGAAGCCAAAACACCAAAATGTTCCAGGGCCTTGTGGATTCCGTCTTGCTGATTGCTGGTGGTAATGTGCTTAGCAACTTCCTTAACACTGCTACTACCATTTCCCATAGCAACCGACATACCGACACCCGCCAGCATTTCTAGGTCGTTATCGGAGTCACCAAAGGCCATGACTTGGTTGAGATCAAAACCATATTCTTTCCCAACTCGGCGAATACCTTCCAATTTAGAGTTTCCTTGATTGATGACATCCGCTGCAAATGGATTGCTACGTGTTAATTTCAAGTCTTCAAAATCAGCTGCCGCCTTCTCAGATTCTTCTGGTGTCATCAGCATCAAAACTTGGTAGATAGGCTGATTCATCAGATGAAGCAGATCTTCTTCCTTTTGGGGAACAACCTTGCTGACCATACGATTAAAGGAATGACTCACTGTCCGAGTTAAAACTGAGGGAACGAAGCGACTGATTCGTTGGGAAAAAGAACCCAAACCAAAAGACATGATTTTGGAACCCAACATGGCATCCTTGGTCCCTAGGGCAATCTCCTTGCCCTCTTTTTTAGCATAAGTAATGAGCTGGCGCAAATGTAACTTGGAAATAGGACTCGTGAACAAGACTCTGTCTTTAGTAAAGATATACTGGCCATTATAGGTTACCGCAAAATCCAGGTCCAAATCGTCCATCAATTCCTTAACAAAAAAAGGTCCTCGTCCTGTCGCTACGCCGACAAGCACCCCTTGTTCTTTGACAATCTTAATCGCGTCCTTAGTGGATTTCAAAACACTCTTGCGATCGTTGACCAAGGTTCCGTCGATATCAAAAAAAACCGCTTTGACTTCCATCCTATCCCAATCTCCCCTTTTGTGATACAATGATTATACCACATTTCAGAAAGAGTGAGTAAATCATGTCTAAGAAAATCCTTGTTTTACATACGGGCGGAACTATTTCCATGCAGGCCGATGCTTCTGGCGCTGTTGTGACGAGTTCAGATAATCCCATGAACCATGTGTCCAACCCACTTGAAGGAATCCAAGTCCACGCCTTGGACTTTTTTAACCTACCAAGCCCCCATATCAAACCCAAGCATATGCTGGCCCTCTACCAGAAAATCAAAGAGGAAGTAGCTAACTACGATGGAGTGGTGATTACACACGGAACCGATACTTTAGAGGAAACAGCCTATTTCCTTGATACCATGGAAGTTCCCCATATGCCTATCGTTCTGACAGGGGCCATGCGCAGCTCCAATGAACTCGGCAGTGATGGTGTTTATAATTATCTGAGTGCTTTACGGGTGGCTAGCGATGACAGAGCTGCTGATAAAGGAGTTTTGGTCGTTATGAACGATGAAATCCACGCTGCCAAGTATGTCACCAAAACACATACGACCAACGTCAGCACCTTCCAGACTCCAACACACGGGCCACTTGGCCTGATTATGAAACAGGAAATACTCTACTTTAAAACAGCTGAACCTCGTGTCCGCTTTGACCTTAATCACATACAAGGCTTAGTCCCTATCATCTCTGCTTATGCTGGTATGACAGATGAGCTGATTGATATGCTGGATTTGGAACAATTGGACGGTTTGATTATCCAAGCCTTCGGAGCTGGTAATATTCCCAAAGAAACGGCTGAAAAGTTAGAAAGCCTTCTGCAAAAAGGAATCCCAGTCGCCCTGGTATCACGATGCTTTAACGGTATAGCGGAACCTGTTTATGCCTACCAAGGTGGGGGCGTGCAGTTGCAAAAATCTGGTGTCTTCTTTGTTAAAGAACTCAACGCCCAAAAAGCCCGTTTGAAACTCCTCATTGCCCTCAATGCCGGACTAACAGGACAGGCTTTGAAAGACTATATGGAAGGGTAAGTCTCTTCTCTAAAAACAAATCAGGAAATCTGCACGATTCCCTGATTTTTTCTATTTACGTTTTCGTGTTGAACGGCGTTCTGTCAAACCATGAGGTAAGAGAACTTCACGTTCTTCCAACTCTTCCTTGTGCATAATCTTCGTCAACATACGCATGCTAATAGCACCAAGGTCATAAAGAGGTTGGGCAATAGTTGTCAAGTTTGGGCGGGTAAAGCGAGAGACCTGCGAATCATCACTAGTAATGATTTCAAACTCTTCTGGTACTGACACACCCTTATCGGCAAGGCCGTTCAATACACCTGCTGCCAATTCATCACCTGTTACAACTGCTGCAGTTGCGTTTGATGAAATCAAGCGTTCTGCCAAGGCATAACCGTCTTCATAAGTGTATTTAGATTCAAATACCAATCCTTCGCTATAAGAAATACCTGCTTTTTTCAAGGCTTCCTTGTAGCCAACCAAACGAACCTTACCATTGATATCATCCACTAGTGGACCGCTAACGAAAGCAATGCGCTCATTTTCTTTAGCAAGGTAGGTCACTGCATCAATCGTAGCTTGTTTGTAGTCAATATTGACACTTGGAAGCTGATGTTCTACATCCACAGTTCCTGCAAGAACAACTGGTGTCCGAGAGCGAGAAAACTCTGAACGAATTTTTTCAGTCAAGTGATATCCCATAAAGATGATACCATCCACTTGCTTAGAAAACAGTGTATTGACAACTGAAACTTCCTTGTCATCATCCTCATCACTATTGGCAAGGACGATATTGTACTTGTACATTTCAGCGATATCATCAATCCCTTTAGCAAGCGTTGAGAAATAGCCATTGGTAATATTTGGGATCACGACACCGACAGTAGTTGTCTTTTTACTTGCAAGACCACGCGCCACTGCATTTGGACGGTAATCTAAACGGTCAATCACCTCAAGCACTTTTTTTCGAGTATTCTCTTTTACATTCTTATTGCCATTGACTACACGGCTAACCGTCGCCATTGAAACTCCTGCTTCACGGGCGACATCATAAATCGTTACTGTATCGTCTGTATTCATTCCATTTCCTTTCTATATCATACCTCACGAGACTCCAAAAAAGAGACGGTATGAAAATTTCGTTTTCATGATTCTACTTATTCCATTTTATCACTATTTGTAAACACTTTCAAGCGTTTTTTGAAGATTATTTGAAAAAATTTCATAGGAAGCTATGTTTATGAAGAAAAAATCACCTTTTCTTGATTTTTAATCCTATTTGCTGTATGATAAGGGAAAAGAAAGGGGGAAGAAATATGGCTTTTACCAATACCCACATGCGGTCAGCTAGTTTTGGCATTGTTACCAGCTTACCCGATGATGTCATTGACTCTTTTTGGTATATTATTGACCACTTCTTAAAAAATGTCTTTGAATTGGAAGAAGAACTCGAGTTTCAATTGCTCAATAACCAAGGAAAAATTACCTTCCACTTCTCAAGTCAACACCTCCCTACAGCCATTGATTTTGACTTTAACCACCCTTTCGACCCTCTTTATCCCCCGAGAGTACTGGTTTTAGATATGGACGGTAGAGAAACTATCCTCCTCCCAGAAGAAAATGACCTATTTTAAAAACTCTAGCCTTCAGTTGCAAGTGACTGAAAACTAGAGTTTTTTCTATTTTTTCAAAGCATCATACAAGTTGCGGATCGGTTGCTTTAATGTCGGATGGATAAAATAAGGCGCAATTTCTTGTAGAGACTCAAGAACAAAAAGGCGTTCCGCTATGTAAGGATGGGGCAAAATAAGGTCATCTGTATAAAGGACCTGGTCCTCCACAAAGAGCAAGTCCAAATCAATCAAACGAGGCCCCCAATGTACTTCTCTCACCCGTCCCATCTCTGACTCAATGGCTAACAAGTTCTCTAATAGAACTGGGGCCGGCAACCAGGTTTCAACCTCAACCACTTGATTAGCAAAGCTATCTTGCTCCACACCACCCCAAGGCTCTGTCGTCAAGACACTGGACTCTTTGAGAATATGGATACCTCGAGCTCGCATTTTCTCAATGGCTTGTTTCAAGTTTGCTTGTTTATCTCCCATATTGCTTCCTAGGGCGATAAAGGCCCGTTGCTTGCGGCGATGAATGGTTACCGAGCAAGTATCTAGTGGCAAATGCACTGGTGCCCAAGGCTTTTTCAGTTCCAGCTTTATTTCTTGGACAAGAGGATAAGCCTCAAAGGTACGTTCTACCAGTTTGTAGGCTACCGTTTCAATCAAATCTTCAGTGCTCTCCTGAAACCAAGTCGTCCACTGCTGACACAGTTCTCCGTAATGGACAGAGGCTGTTAAATCCAAATCTGTAGCCGCCTTAGTCATATCATAGAATAGGATAGCTGAAACGACAAACTTTTGCCCTAATTCTTTCTCACTAGGAAAAAGACCATGATAGGCAAAAATTTCCAAATCCTTAATCTGCAGTTGATCCATAATGATTCCTTTCTAGAAAAATCCGCTTCAAGCGGATTTTTTTTATACTCAATGAAAATCAAAATGCAAACTAGAAAGCTAGCCGCAGGCTGCTCAAAACACTGTTTTGAGGTTGCAGATGAAAGCTGACGTGGTTTGAATTTGATTTTCGAAGAGTATTATAGTCCCATTAAACGATAAGCCTGATCTCGGAGGTCCTTATCTGTTTCAAATAGACCACGAGCTACTGTCGTCAAGGTTGCAGTGCCTGGTTTTCTGACACCACGCATGCTCATACACATATGTTCCGCCTCAATGACAACAAAGGCTCCTTTAGCACCTAGATACTCCATCAAGGCATCGGCCACTTCGATATTCAAACGTTCTTGAATTTGTGGTTTTTTCGAATAAACTTCAACCGTACGGGCTAGCTTAGACAAACCTGCCACACGACCATCTGGAATATAGGCAATATGTGCTCTCCCATAAAATGGCAGAAAGTGATGTTCACACATAGTGTGGAAAAAGATATCCTTTTCTACTACCATATTGTCATCAATAATCTCAAAGGATTTTGACAAATGTTCCTCCGCTGTTTGACCAAGACCTGAAAAAATCTCTTGGTACATACGAGCCACACGAGCAGGTGTTTCCTGCAAGCCCTCACGGTTAGCGTCCTCTCCGACGGCCTCGATAATCATTTTTACAGCTGCTTCAATCTTTTGTGTATCCATTTTCGTTCTTCCTCTCCATCAGATAGGCTCTCACTTGGCTCAAGAAATACAAGGAACCCGTGACAATCCTAACTGTTTGTTTCTCTTCTTTTTTATCTGTCAATTTCTGCTCTAGAAAATCCTGCCAACCTTGGTAGCTGAGATTTCTAGACTTGGCTGCCTCTTTCAGCACGTTTTCATCAGTCGCCCGACTATCGTCAAAATGTGTCAGGGTAAGCTCAGTATCTGGCATGGCCCCCAGCAAGTCCAACATATCCTCCAAGGCCTTGGTTTTGATACAAGTAAAGAGGATTTCCTTACGATAATCCGCAAAGCGTTCTTGCAAGGTTGCTAATAAAGCCTTGATAGCATGGGGATTGTGGGCTCCATCCAAAATCATCAAGGGTTCTCTTGACACGACCTCCAGACGCCCCGGCCATCTTGTTTCTTCCAGAGCTTGAGCAAGCAAGGTATTAGCTGGTAGCTCTCGACCATCTTCTTGACAAAAATTATCAAGTAAAGCTATGGCCATCCCAGCATTCTCTATCTGGTGCAAGCCAAGCAGGCCAGTCTGGAAGCGACCTTGCCTGACAACACTTGTATAGTCAAAGACTTCACCCGTTACCACACTCTTTTGATGGCTGATCTGATAATCTGCCCCGTAAGCAAGTCTCGGCGCATCTTTCCCTTCCGCAATGCGGTTAATCACAGCCAGCGCTTCTGGAGCAATACGACCTGTCACCAAGGGAATACCTTGTTTGATAATACCAGCTTTCTGCTCTGCTATGGCTTCCAAGGTGTCACCAAGTAGGGCTACATGGTCCAATCCAATAGTCGTAATTCCTGTCAAAATGGGCTGACAGACATTGGTACTATCCAAAAGACCACCCATGCCCACTTCTATGATAGCCACATCTACTTGCTCTGAGGCAAAGTAATCATAGGCTATAGCTGTAATTATTTCAAACTCAGTTGTCCCCTGCAAATTGGTAGCCGATTCCCCTTCCAACAAAGACTGATAGTCTGCCATGAGGGCTTCTAGTCTAGCATCTGGGATAGATTCCCCATTGATGCTAATCTGATCTGTGTAATGAATGAGATAGGGCGAGCTAAACACGCCAACTCTCAGCCCCATCTTTTCTAGCATATTTTTCAAAAAAGCAATGGTCGAACCCTTGCCATTGGTCCCTCCGATATGGATGACCTTGAGTTTGAGATGGGGATTGCCACGCAAAGCTAATAGTTCCACCATTCGTTCCAAGCCAAAATGCGGTTGGTCCGTCCGGTAGTTAGCAATCCACTGATTGTTTTCAATTTCTTTCATCTTACTTATATTGTTTTAAATCTAAATCTTCCGCTTCATCAGCCAGACGAATGGCGGAGGCAATTTCAACTGCCATCCTGTGACTAACTACATCATGCACGCGCACCACTTCTACACCCTGTCTTGCAGCAATACTAGTTACATGAGCCGAAGCCGTGTCCCTATTGCGGAAACCAAGTTCTGTCTCAGGATTGACTTCAAAACCATTTTCTTCAAGAATATTGATGACAAACCGCTTGCGCGACACTCCGAGAAAGATTGGATATCCTTTCTGATGTAGTTTATCCAGATCCCGTAAAAGAAGCAGATTTTCTTTCTTGGTCAGACCAAAGCCGATTCCCGGATCCAACAGGATATTTCCTTGTGCAATCCCAGCTTCCTCTGCTCTCGCTAGTGCTCGTTCAAAGAAAGCCCCCATCAAGTCTTCGATTGGCAATTTTTCAAAGTTAGCTAACTCTTCCTCTGTAAAGCTTTCTCCAAATCCAAAACGAGGGAATATAAGCGAGCTAGGGTGATGAGGTCGAGCCATGACTGGATTAAACATAATGACTACTTTCGCACCAGCCTTAGCAACCTCATGGGCCATTTTCTCATCACCCATAAGACCAGTGATATCATTGACTAGATTGGCACCAGCAGCCAAAGCAGCTTCTGCTACTTGACTCTTCCAAGTATCAATAGAGATAAGGACATCACTTTCCTTGCGAATAGCTTTGATCACTGGAACAACACGCTGGATTTCCTCTTCTATCTCAACATAGCTGCTTCCCGGCCGAGTCGATTCTCCGCCGATATCTAGCATACTAGCCCCTTCTGCTATCAATTTACGAGCCTGCTGAAGTGCCTGCTCAAGAGCAAAAAATTGACCACCATCCGAAAAGGAGTCTGGGGTTACATTGATAATTCCGCAAATAGCTGTCTTTGCATGATTGGCTTTACTTGACATATCGGTCACTCCCTCAAGGCTTTTCACCATATTATTTCTCTATTTTACCATAAAAAGAAAAAGATGGACACGATTGCATTCATCTTTTTCCCAGTAGAAACAAGTAAGCAATTGTCAAAAATCTTAAACAGAAATCCCTAATGTCCGACTCAAAATCACCACGAGAGCCAGCAAACAGAAAGCAACCCCATTCACAATCATGTGAAGTAAGATAGACATTTCCAAACGTTGGGTCTTGTAAGCCGTCCAAGACAGAACGATCGACATACCTCCATAAATCAATAAAGAAGGTAAATTACTTGGTTGATGCAATAAAGCAAACACAATCGTACCGACTATAAATCCCAAGTTCTCTTTTCCTCGGAAAATCTTTTTAGGAACAATCCCACGGCACAAGATTTCCTCACAAATTGGAGCAAGCAAGGCCAACAAGAAGAAACTGGAAATCAGAGAACTATTCTGAACCATGTCGTTAATCTGAGACTGATTCCCTGTTGTCGTCTCATTTGATAGTTGCAATAAAATGGAACCAAGTATATTTGAACAGATAATGACTAAATAACTTAATCCCAAACGTGCCAAATCCTTCGCTCTAAAAAAAGAAAAATTAAAACTTGCTAACTGCGTTTTACGAGCTCCAATAATAAACAGCACCAGAATCACAATCGAAATACCAGCAACTATCAGTCCTGACTGCAACAGTGGTACTGCATTTAAAGTTAAAATAGCAGTAACCCCTATAGGAATCTGATATAAAATTGTCGCCAGAAAAAAGATTAACAGCCAACCTGCACGATTCAATAATTCTTTCCACATATTTTTCTCTTTCATCACCTATCTCCTTTGTATTCAAAAAGGGGGAAAATCCCCCTGGGTTATCCTATTATAAGGCCATGCTGATGTAGTTAAGGATAAACAAGGCATCCAAAATCCAAATCATGACATGAACATCTTTAGCTTGACCTTTGACAAGCTTAGTCAAGGTGTAAGTCAAGAAACCAACTGCAATCCCTTGAGTGATAGAGTAGCTGAATCCCATAAAGATAGATGTGAAGAAAGCAGGAACCGCTTCAGACATATCGTCCCAATGGATATTTTTCAAGCTAGCTAACATCATAATCCCAACGATAATCAAGATTGGAGCTGTAGCGGCTGTTGGTACAATCGCTAGAAGTGGGCTAAAGAAGCTTGAGATCGCAAAACAGATAGCTACGACCAAGGCTGTCAAACCAGTACGTCCACCCGCACCGATACCAGCAGCAGACTCAACATAAGTCGTTACGTTCGAAGTACCAGCGATGGCACCAATTGAAGTACCAATCAAGTCAGAGTAAAGAGCCTTATCCAACTTAGCTGATTGGTGATTTTCACCATTTGTCGCTACGATACCAACTTTTTCACCTGTACCGATCAAGGTACCAATTGTATCAAAAATATCTGTCAATGAGAAGGCAAGAATAGCCATCAGAGTTTCAGGCAAGCGAGCTGTATCTGAAATCAAAGCTCCCAAACCTTCTGAACCAAGAGCTGCACCAAAGACTGTCTTCAAGTCCTCAAAGGCTGCACCAACATGGTTATTAGCAAAATCGATACTAGACAAATCTACCAAACCAACTGCAATAGCAAGAATAGTTGTTGTCAAGATAGAAAGGATAATTCCCCCTTTAATCCCTTTAATGACAAAGAAGATTGTGATAGCAAGTCCTGCAAGAGCCACCAAAACAGCTGGATTATTAAAGCTAACCAAGCCTGGAACTGCTGAAGAGTTTGCTGCAATCGTTGCTTGAGCCTTGTCAGCCCCTTCTCCTACAACAGTATAGTTACCTGGATCAATCGTAAATTTCAAAAGTCCAGCATTCTTAATCCCTACATAGGCAAGGAAGACACCGATACCAGCTGAAATAGCTGAGCGAAGGGCATTTGGAATCGATTCAATGATCATTTTACGAACATTTGTCAAAGTGATAATCAATGAGATAATTCCACAGATGAAGACCATAGCTAGGGCTTCTTGCCAAGAATAACCGAGTCCAAATACAACTGTAAAGGTAAAGAAGGCATTGAGTCCCATACCTGGCGCTTGAGCATATGGTAAGTTAGCATAGAAGGCCATCATCAGGGTACCAGCAACTGCACCGATAATCGTTGCGAGGAATACACCCTGAGCAGGCATTCCTGTTTGCGAAAGAATTTGTGGGTTTACAAAGAGAATATAACTCATTGCAAAGAAAGTTGTTAAACCAGCGAGAACCTCTGTACGAACGTCTGTACCGTTCTCTTTTAGTTTAAATAATTTGTCCATTATTAATCTCCTTTTAATTTTTACGAACAATAATAGAATTATATCATTTATCATTCACTTTTTCAATATCTTTGTTTGATTTATTTAAGAATTTGATGAAATTTCTTTTTTGGTTTCGAATCTGCTTTTCTGCCTGCTTTCTGTTATAATAGTAGACATCTTATCTGAAAATACACTAGAAAGGTTCCTATGACGAAAAAAATTATTGCAGTTGACCTGGATGGAACCCTGCTCAACTCAGACAGTCAAATTTCTGACTTTACAAAAGAAACCATAAAAAAAGTTACCGAAAAAGGACATCTGGTCATTATTACGACAGGTCGCCCTTACCGCATGTCAAAAGATTTCTACCGTGAACTGGACTTAGACACTCCTATGATTAACTTCAACGGCTCCCTCACTCATTTACCAGACCAAGTTTGGAACTTTGAAAAGTGTTTAACCGTAGACAAAAAATATCTGCTAGATATGGTTCAACGTTCAGAGGACATTCAAGCCGATTTTATCGCTGGAGAATACCGTAAAAAATTCTACATTACCAATCCTAATGAAGAAATTGCCAATCCCAAACTATTTGGCGTAGAAGCTTTCCAGCCTGAAGATCAATTCCAGCCTGAATTGGTGACCAAGGACCCTAACTGTATCCTGTTGCAGACCAGAGCCAGTGACAAGTATGCCCTTGCAAAAGAAATGAACGCCTTCTACCAGCATCAACTTTCTATTAATACTTGGGGTGGTCCGCTCAATATCCTTGAGTGTACCCCAAAAGGTGTCAATAAGGCCTTCGCCTTAGACTACTTGCTCAAGGTAATGAATCGTGACAAAAAGGATTTGATTGCCTTTGGAGATGAGCACAATGATACCGAAATGCTAGCTTTTGCTGGGAAGGGCTATGCCATGAAAAATGCCAACCCAGAGCTACTCCCCTATGCAGATGAACAAATTTCCTTGACAAATGACCAAGACGGAGTTGCCAAAACCCTGCAAGACTTATTCTTATAGTCCATACTGACCAGCTTGCGAGCTGTTCTTTGTGCTCTTTTCACAGTCTCATCAACCGGTTAATCGATTGTTCTATTTTTCACCTCCAAAACCTTGGAAAAGGCTTTCTTTTGTGATATACTTCACATATAAATACAAGAGAGCTCGTCATACTCGACTCTGTTGACACAAAATCAATCCAGTCCTGTTTCTCCTGCTCTCAGTTAATATCAAGGAGGATAGCTATGAAAGCTGTTGTTGTAAATCCAGAAAGCACTGGTGTTGCTGTTGAAGAAAAAGTACTCCGTCCACTTGAAACTGGAGAAGCACTTGTAGAAATTGAATACTGTGGTGTTTGCCACACTGACCTCCACGTTGCCCATGGTGACTTTGGTCAAGTACCAGGACGTGTTTTAGGACATGAAGGTGTTGGTATCGTTAAAGAAATTGCCCCAGATGTGAAAAGCCTTAAAGTCGGTGACCGCGTCAGCGTTGCTTGGTTCTTTGAAGGATGTGGTACTTGCGAATACTGTACAACTGGCCGTGAAACTCTTTGCCGTACTGTAAAAAATGCTGGCTACTCAGTAGACGGTGGTATGGCCGAACAATGTATCGTAACTGCAGACTATGCTGTTAAAGTTCCTGACGGACTTGATCCAGCCCAAGCTTCTTCTATCACATGTGCTGGTGTAACGACCTATAAAGCCATTAAAGAAGCCAAAGTTGAACCAGGTCAATGGGTTGTTCTTTACGGTGCTGGTGGACTTGGTAACCTAGCTGTTCAATACGCTAAAAAAGTATTCAATGCTCATGTCATCGCAGTTGATATCAATAACGACAAACTTGCCCTTGCAAAAGAAGTAGGCGCTGACATTGTTATTAACGGCCTCGAAGTTGAAGATGTACCTGGACTTATCAAGGAAAAAACTGATGGTGGAGCTCATTCAGCTGTCGTAACTGCTGTGTCTAAAGTTGCCTTCAACCAGGCTGTTGACTCAGTTCGTGCTGGTGGTCGCGTAGTCGCTGTTGGTCTTCCTTCTGAAATGATGGAACTCAGCATCGTGAAAACTGTTCTAGATGGAATCCAAGTCATCGGTTCTCTCGTTGGAACTCGTAAAGACTTGGAAGAAGCCTTCCAATTCGGTGCAGAAGGTTTAGTAGTTCCAGTTGTCCAAAAACGTCCAGTAGAAGATGCTGTGGCAATTTTCGACGAAATGGAAAAAGGTCAAATCCAAGGACGTATGGTACTCGACTTCACCCACTAATCTAATAGAAACCTATTTTAAAAGTTGGAATACGCTTCCAACTTTTTTATATTAAATTTTTAAATATAGATTCAAGATTACCTATCAAAAACTTAATATATCAATATTTACAAAGAAAACCTTTCTCCTTTTTTATGTTAAATAGTTGCTTTTTATATGAAAACGGTTTATACTTAAAAAGTCTTAAAGTTTTCTTAAACGAAAACTAAAACAAAAAAGGAGGAATGACAATAATGAGTATCGGAATCATTATTGCGAGCCACGGCGAATTTGCTGCGGGTATTCATCAGTCAGGTTCTATGATCTTTGGTGAACAAGAAAAGGTTCAAGTTGTAACCTTTATGCCAAATGAAGGTCCTGATGATCTATACGCTAAGTTTAATAACGCTGTTGCTGCATTTGACGCAGAGGATGAGGTTCTAGTTTTGGCTGACCTTTGGAGTGGATCTCCATTTAACCAAGCTAGCCGCGTGATGGGAGAAAATCCTGAGCGTAAGTTTGCCATCATCACAGGACTGAACTTACCGATGTTAATTCAAGCCTATACAGAGCGCCTGATGGACGCTGCTGCAGGTGTAGAAAAAGTCGCTGCGAATATCATTAAAGAAGCCAAAGATGGCATCAAAGCTCTTCCAGAAGAGCTAAACCCAGTTGAGGAAGTAGCAAGCGTTGCAGCTGCTCCAGTTGCCCAAGCTGCGATTCCAGAAGGAACTGTTATCGGTGATGGGAAAATCAAGTATGTCCTAGCTCGTGTAGATACTAGACTCCTACATGGACAAGTGGCAACCGGATGGACACGTTCTAGCAACCCTGACAGAATTATTGTTGTTTCTGATACAGTATGTAATGATAAATTACGCACTAACATGATTAAGCAAGCTGCTCCTAGTGGAGTTAAAGCTCATGTAATTCCAATTAAAAATATGGTGAAAGCTAATAATGATCCACGTTTTGGAAACACACGTGCAATGTTGTTATTTGAATCTGTAGAAGATGCCTTATCAGCTATTAAAGCTGGAGTTGAAGTAGAAGAAATTAATCTTGGTTCTTCTGCCTATAAAGAGGGTAAAGTTAATGTTACTAAAGCTTTATCATTCGATCAAAAAGACATTGATGCCATTAAAGAGTTGCAGAAGCTAGGTGTCAAATTTGATGTTCGTGGTGTCCCAAGTGATAGTCCATCAAATATTGATACTTTAATTAAATCAGCTGAAAGCAAGTTAGCAGAAAAATAATATAGGAGTATATCTAAATGAATACAATGCAAATTCTTTTAGTCGTTATTGTTTCTTTCATTATCGGCTGTAGCTCAGTTAACGACCAGATTGAAACTTATCAACCCGTTATTGCTTGTTCCTTGATTGGTCTAGTAACAGGAAATCTCGAATTAGGGATTATGTTAGGCGGTAGTCTTCAATTAATTACCATGGGATGGGCTAACGTTGGTGCCGCTATGGCTCCAGACGCTTCTCTTGCAGCAGTTGCCTCAGCAATCATTCTAATCCAAGGAGGACAAGGTACTAATGGTATCGGTTCTGCTATTGCACTTGCAGTTCCCCTAGCTGTTGCTGGACTCGGTTTAACTATGATTGTTCGTACTGCTACAGTATTTATCGCACACGCAATGGATAGTCGTGCTGAGGCTGCAGATATTGCTGGTATTGAAAGATGGCATATGATTGGTATGTCTTTACAAGGTCTTCGAGTTGCAATCCCAGCTTTACTTCTAATGCTAATTCCATCTGAAGTTGTTCGTAGTGGTCTAGAGTCTATGCCACAATGGCTAACAGCAGGTATGACAATTGGTGGTGGTATGGTTGTTGCCGTTGGTTATGCCATGGTTATCAACATGATGTCTAGCCGTGAAGTTTGGCCTTTCTTCTTCCTAGGTTTCGCTTTAGCAGCTATCAATCAATTAACCTTAATTGGTCTAGGTATTATTGGTGTCTGTCTTGCAATCATCTACCTTGCTCTTGAAGCTAGCGGTACAAATAGTTCTTCTAATAATAACTCTGGTGATCCACTCGGAGACATTCTAGAAGACTTTTAATCAGGAGGGAATAAAATGGCTGAAAATAAAATTAATCTTACAAAATCAGATCGCTTTAAAGCTTTCTTACGTTCATACTTTCTTTTAAGTTCATTTAACTATGAGCGTATGCAGAATGGTGGTTTCGTTTATACCCTAATTCCTGCAATTAAAAAATTGTATACTTCTAAAGAAGACCGTGCTGCAGCTTTAAAACGTCATTTAGAGTTCTTCAATACTCAACCATTTATGGCTAACCCAATTTTTGGAGTCACTCTAGCACTTGAAGAAGAAAGAGCTAATGGAGCTAACATCGATGACGCTGCAATTTCTGGTGTTAAAATTGGTATGATGGGACCTCTTGCTGGAGCTGGAGACCCACTATTCTGGTTTACTCTCCGTCCTATTTTCCTTTCACTCGGTGCAAGTTTAGCTATTTCAGGGAACATATTAGGACCAATCGTTTTCTTTGTACTTTGGAATGCTATGGTTGCAGCAGTTAAATGGTATAGCCAAGAATTTGGATACAAAGCAGGGACAGCTATCACTGACGATTTATCAGGGAACTTACTTCAACAAGTTACACGTGGTGCTTCAATGATGGGGATGTTTGTTATTGGTGCTTTGATTCAACGTTGGGTAAGCATTACATTTACACCTGTAGTTTCTACTGTAAAACAACAAGAAGGTGCTTATATTGATTGGGAAAAATTACCTGCTGGAGCAGATGGTCTAAAAGAAGCTTTCACTCAGTTCGCATCTGGTAGATCTTTAGATGTAAATAAAGTTACAACTTTACAAGATAACTTAAATCAATTAGTTCCAGGTTTAGCTGCGTTAGCTTTGACTTTCCTATGTATGTATCTCCTTAAAAGAAAAGTATCTCCAATCGTTATTATTTTAGGTATCTTTGTTCTAGCTATTGTGCTTCACCTCATTCACCTTCTATAAAACAAAACTGACTTATGGTAAATTCTTTAAATACAACTGTAGATTATACTATTAAGGGCACTTGGTTTCGCGAAGGCCCTATCTATGGTAATATTCTAATTGGGGATCAATCTTTTGAATTTTATAATGATACGAAGTTACACGATTATATTCAAATTCCTTGGACGGAAGTAACTTTTGTAATTGCAGATGTTTATTTTGGTGGAAAATATATCCCACGATTTGAAATTCGTACAAAACAAAACGGTAGATTTCGTTTTTCTAGTAGAAATAGTCGTAATACATTAAAAATAATTCAGAGGAGAATCCCAAGGGAAAAGTTACGAAAAGCTCCTAGTATCATCTCAACACTTAAATTGGGCTTTAAAAATCTTTTTAAACTTATTGTTAAGAAAAAATAGTTCAAAATTCGCTCCAAACTTATAAATAATAAGCTCTCTATCAACTCAGTACTGTTGTGGAGAGCTTTTTAGTAGTTAAATTTCTTCAGTAGAAATGAAACGAAGAGGTAACATTTTATAATTTCTAAACAAAGGTGGAGTATTGTATCAGCTATAACCCCTGCTAAAAATGTTCATAATTTACTCTGTTAGATCATGTTTCATAACAATTCTTTTTTAGACATCCTTTCAAAAAGCATTTTCTTCTAAAAGGTATTACATTTTAAATCCAACTTAATTCTAATTTGTAAAAACGACCTGTTTTATAACTTGACTTACACCGTGTTCATCGTTACTTGATGTGATGATATTTGAATTCGATTTAACTTGTAAAGGTGCATTCCCCATAGCAACACCAAGACCAGCAGTTTCAATCATAGGAAGATCATTAAAATTATCACCAATTGTCATAACCTGCTCTAAAGTAAGACCGTAGTATTCTACCAACTCCAACAAAGCTTGTTTCTTAGATACGCATTTATTAGTTACTTCAAGATAATTATCTTTTGATAAATAAAAGTCTGTTTCAACAAAATTCATTTCAGACAATATTTTTTGAACTTTCTGAATAGTTTTAGATTCATCTATTAGTAATAATTTATGGATAATAGTATCTTCTTTTTTGATAAAATCTGATACATTAGTTACTATAGGAGTCTCACCAGTAATTCTTGCTTCATTTTTTACCCATTTATTAAAAGACTCTACAATCCAATCTTTTCCAGAATAAATATTGATAGACACTGTTGGAAACTCTCTTATAATAAATTCATATATGCTTATGAATTCTTTTTGATTAATGGAATGCTGGCTTAAAATTTTATCTCCTTTTGTAATAAGTGCTCCATTATAGCAAGCTATTGGTTCATTATGTATACCCAATGCTTGAACTATCGAAGCCATACCAAGAGGTGATCGTGCAGAAGAAAGTATAAAAGGAATTCTTTGTTCCTTTAAAGCAGGCATGAGTTCAATTAATTTCGTGTCTACTTGGTGTTTACTATCCAAAATTGTACCATCAATATCGCTTATAATTAGTTTAATGTTCATTATTACATCCTCCCTTCGGGTATAAAATAATAGTATTTCCCTCTAACTGTTTCTCTAATTCCATGTCTGGTTTTTTATCAGTAATCCAATAATCAAAGTCTGTTAATTTACCAAGAACAAAATGAGAGTGCCGATTTATTTTACTAGACTCAGCTAGTAAGATACGAATTTGGCTAGATTTAAAAGCTCTTTTTTTAACTAAAACATCTTCTTGATCCTCATAACAAACTAATCCATTTTCTATGCTAGCAGCTCCAAAAAACGCTAGATCTAGATGTATCTTTTCTAAAGCTTTTGTTTCCTCTAGAGAATAATAGAAACGATTTTTTTGATGAAACTTTCCGCCAAGTATATGAAACTCAATTTTCTCTTTTCCTCCTAGTATAAGAGCATTATCTAATGAATGGCTAAATACAGTGACTTTTTTGTCAACTTGTTTAGATAAAACTAGCATAGTTGTTGAAACATCTAAAAATAGAAAATCTCCGTTGGAAATTAGTTCATTAGCAAGCAATGCCATTTTCTGCTTTGATTCAGGAAATTGTTCTGTTCTACCTTGAAAACCAAGAATAGGCTGTCTATTAATAGGTAGTAATCCACCGTGTGTTCGTTGCGCTCGTTTTTCTCTTGCTAAAATTGCAAAATCTCTTCTAATCGTATCTTTTGATACATTGAAATGTTTTACCATTTCCTTTGCACTTAAACTCCCTTTTTCATCTAAAAGTTTCAGAATTTGCTCAAGTCTTTGTTCTTGATACATAACACAACCTCCTCTTATATATATTCTACTCCTTGCGTAAGTGTTTGTCAATAATTTTAAGTGTTTTTAAGCACTTTAGTGCTTTATAATTTGAACAAGATGATATCTTTCTTCGGTATCATGTAGTAATCAAGCATAGAAAAAAGGAACCAGGTTCTAAGCCTGATTCCTTTTTTCTATGCTTTTATTCTGCCAAGGCACCCATTGGATCCCATGGTGCAAGGACGATTGGTTCTGCTTCATAGGCAGCTAGTTCTTCTGCTGTTAGTAATTCCTTACGAACAACAATTTGATAAGTGTATTCGTCCATCCAAGCATCTGAAGCAACAAAGTAACCATCTGTACCAACCTTATCTCCCCATGAGTTTTCAACCTTCCACTTGGTTGACTTGCCATTTTCATCCAAATCCACACCTGTCAAGACCATGGCGTGGGTCATCAAGCTCTCACTGTAATCCAAACGTCCAGCCTTGTCTTGAGTGAGTTTAATGTCCATGCTTGATTCAAAGTCATAAACATCTGTCGCAAGGATCCCAGCTTTACGATTGCTGAGTTGACCGACATCTGATCCAAACCAAACAGTCTCACCTGCTTGCATTTGGGCAATCGCTAATTCTTTCAAGCGTTCCATCGGTACATTGATGTAACGAACCGCACGGCTACCAACCACATTCCCCAACATCTCAACTGTGTAAGATTGGCCGTAAGGCTTGTCAGCAGTTGGGGCATTGATAACAGAAACATAGTCCTCTAGAGGAAGATTGACATATTTCTTGTAAAACTCTTGTGGTGTGATGCCCTTTTCGCTTTGGTAGTTGTTATCCTTATCGCGATAAGCAAAGTCAAATTTACGTGGTGGAAGGCCTAGGGACATAGCAAGAAAATTAAAGATTTCTTGCAAGAGGTCTTCTTTCTTAGCTTGAACAGTCGCTTGGTCTGCACCAGAAGCGAGCAAGTCACGCAAGATTTGAGCATCTTGACGAAGCAATTTGTTGAGAATGGCATTTAGCTCACGACTACTGCTAGATGAAACAGATTCAGGGTAAACCGACTTAGGAACGACACCGTATTTCTCAAAGAGAGACACCACCATATCCCACTGACCTCCGTCTTGTTGTGGTGTTTGGAGTAGGAATTTAACCTTACGGCTGGTCAAGTCTTGGTCTGCAGTCGCAATGACTTGCTCCAAGAACCAGTTTGATTTCTCATACTTGTCCCAGAAGAAAGTGTGGGCCTGTGACAACTCAAAGTTTTCCAATTTGTATTGTGAAATGAGTTTGTGGCGGAAGGTGTTGAGAGCCGCAAACATCCAGCAACGACCAGACGCTTTCTGGTTAGTTACCTTGTCCTTGGTCAAATCCAATGAGAAAACAGGGGTATTGTCTACATGGCTTTGGCGACGTTCTAGAGCTGCAAAAATTCCGTTGTGGCTGGCAGCATTTTCAATCGCTTGGTATTTAACATTTGCTTCATAGTTAGCAAATAGTTTATCAGTAAATGATTCTTGAATCACGTTCATAGATTCCTCCTTTTATTCTACAGTCTATTATAACTCTTTTCACAAAGGAAGCAACTGAAAAATATAAAAGGCAAGGATATTCTTCCTCACCTTTTCGAATATAAATCAAATTAAGCAATATTCGCAAGGAGAGCTTCTAACTCTTCCTTGGTCAAGCGACGCCATTCTCCTCGCTGCAAGTTCTCATCCAATACTAAAGTTCCCATAGTCAAACGTTGCAAGTCTACTACTTCCTTGCCGCAATAGCCCACCATACGCTTGACCTGATGAAACTTCCCTTCTGCAATGGTCACACGGATTTGGCTTTGATTCTTTTTTGTATCTACAGACACAAGCTCCAGTCTAGCAGGCTGACAAGTAAAGTCTTTAAGAGGAATTCCCTTGGCAAATGTCTCCGCATCTTCTTGGGTCATAATTCCCTTGACCTGAGCCAGATACGTCTTATCCACATGACGCTTGGGTGAAAGAAGAGCATGGGCAAGCTTGCCGTCATTGGTCAAGAGTAAAAGACCATGCGTGTCAATATCCAAGCGTCCTACTGGGAAAACTTCCTTGCTCCGAGCAATATCATCCAGCAAGTCCAGAACGGTTCTGTGCTTGGGATCCTCAGTCGCTGAGATAACTCCTTTGGGCTTGTTCATCATGTAGTAGACAAACTCTTCATACTCCAACACTTGCCCATCAAAGCGAATCTCATCTCTTTCTTCATCAATCTGCAATTTAGCTGACTTTTCTTTTTTACCATTTACCGTCACGCGCCCAGACTTGAGCAAGTTTTTGACCTCAGTCCGACTCCCCACAGCACAGGCAACTAAAAATTTATCTAATCTCATAGAACTATTATATCATACTCAAAAGGAGGCTGGTACAATGACCAACCTCCTTTTCGTTTCATACTCTTCAAAAATCTCTTCAAACCGCGTCAACGTCGCCTTGCCGTATATATGTTACTGACTTCGTCAGTTCTATCTGCAACCTCAAAACAGTGTTTTGAGCTGACTTCGTCAGTTCTATCTACAACCTCAAAACAGTGCTTTGAGCAATCTGCGGCTAGTTTTCTAATTTGCTCTTTGATTTTCATTGAGTATCAGATTTAAGAAATTAACTTCCTCGTCTCCAGAAAATCGCTAAGACAATCATGGAACCTAGTACTGCCGGAATAATGGCAGTTCCTGCTATTATCGGTCCCCAAGTCCCAAAAAGCAAGTGGCCTATAAAGGCACCAATCCAGCCTAGAAACATTTTTCCAAAACATCCCATTCGCTCTCCACGATTGGTTAGAGTACCTGCTAAAAATCCCACTAGGAGACCAACGAACATACTTCCTAACATATTATCTCCTTAATTTGCCCAATCTCCGTTACGGAAGAGTGGTACACGTGTCCCATCCTCACGGATACCATCGATATCCATTTGGTTAGAACCAATCATAAAGTCTACGTGAACATCTGAACGGTTAAGCCCCGCAGCTTCAAGCTCCTCTTCGCTCATCTCCGCTCCACCAACTACGCTAGTCGCATAAGCTGCACCGATAGCCAAGTGATTTGACGCATTTTCATCGAAAAGGGTGTTAAAGAAGGTAATGCCTGACTGAGAAATTGGGCTTGGATCTGGTACCAATGCACATTCACCCAAGGCACGCGCACCCATATTTTCAAAGACAAGGTCTTTCATGACCTGATCACCCTTCTCAGCAGTGATATCCACAATTTGTCCATCCTTAAAGGTTACCTTAATACCTTCAATGATATTTCCGTTATAACTAAGCGGTTTTGTAGAAGTGACATAACCATCTGCACGACGGAAGTCAGGCGCTGTGAAGACTTCCTCTGTCGGCATATTTGGCAAGAATCCTTCACCCTGTGCATTGATAGCACCAGCTGATTCCCAAACATGGTTTTTCGGCAAACCAAGTGTCAAATCTGTTCCTGGCGCTGTGTAGTGAAGGGCTGAAAATTGCTCTTTATTAAGCATATCGGCCTTGCTCTTGAGGATAGCTGCATGCTCTTCCCAAGCCTTAACAGGATCTTCTTCATAGACACGGCAAGTTTTGAAGATTTGGTCCCAAAGGAGATCGACTGCTTCTTCATCGTTCGCAGCATTTGGAAAGACTTTTTTAGCCCACTCAAGTCCAGCAGCGGCTGCTACAGTCCAGCTAACCTTATTGGATTGTGTTGCGATACGCATTGGCTTCATGGCAAGTCCCATCGCTTTAGCAGAAGCTGAAAGCTTGTCAGCATCCACACCGTTCAAGGCACCTGGGTCAGAAGAACGAACCCCAAGACGGCTAGCCTTGTTCTCCAAGAGATAGTTCATCTCAGCAATCTTGTATTCTGGCACATTGTCCAGACGCTCCATCGGAGCATGGAGGAATTTCTCACGGTTAATCACATCATCTGTCCACTGAACGATAACCTCATGCGCACCCAAGGCATAAGCTTCTTTCACGATTAAATGAGCCAACTCGCGTTGCTCCACATCAATTGAGAGAGCCAAAGTGTGACCAGGCTGCACGTTAATTCCATTCGAAACCAACAATTTCGCATATTTTTCTAGATTTTCTTTAAAATTTGGTAAAACCATGTTGTTTCTCTTTTCTATTTTTATTTTTCTTTCAAAGCAGAGAATAATCCTGCTAAAGCAATGGCACCTGACAAGAGTTCTGTTGATAGAAGAATTGTTTGATCAGCAAGTTCTAATTGATATTCAAATACCTTCTCAGCCGGCTTATCTTCCGCAAAAATTCTTAGTTTCATGAGGACCCCCTTAAAATTTATTAAAACAAATCACTATGACTGCCTGTCCTCAGCAAATTTAAAATCAATTCCGACTTGTCTACTTTATAAACCAAAAGCCAATCTGGCTGGATATGGCATTCACGAACTCCTTGAAAATGTTTGGATGCCGTCAATTGATGATCACGATATCTAGCAGGAAGTTCTTTTTCTTGAACAAGAAAATTTAAAACTTCTTCTAATAATTCTGCCTTCAAACCACGCTTCATAGCCAACTTAAAATCTTTTTTAAACTGTTTATGATAACGAATCTTAAGCACGCAAATCCTCCATCAAGTCAGAGACTGATTCAAAGGATTGGCTCATATTACGATTTTGGTCTAAATCCGTTAACACTTGAAGCAACTTCCGATTTTCGTCTAGTCTAACATCGAAAGGTAAACCCTGATATTGAATAGCCTGACGAAGAAAAATATTGATAGCTGTTGTCATATCCATTCCCAGGTTATTAAACACCTGTTGGGCCTGCTCCTTCACCTCACTATCCAGCCGGATGCTCATACTCGTCTTTGACATACTCTCACCCTCTTTCTATAGACTATTTTAACAAAAAAGAAAGCCAATGTAAATCTATTGGATATACATTAGCCTCTTTGGATAGATGATTATCGTTGTTCTGATGACTTATTTTCTATAAAATGATTTACCCTAGTCAAGATCTCTTTTTCCAGTTCTGTTATTTGTTTCAGACCCCAACCAGAATCTTTTTTAGAAGTTATCTCTGCCATCATCTGTAATTTTAAACTTTGACGATAAAATATATCTTGCCATTGATTATACTTTGCAATTGGAACTAAATTTCCAAACTTCGAATTCTGACTATCTGTAATGATACAAAGATTCCCGAAGGAGTGCAAAAATTTATCATCAATCTTTTCAAATATTTCATCACTATTTGGATGTTGTGGAAACCAGTGCTCTATGGAACGACGATATGTAAACTTAAAATCTTCAAATTCAACGCTCGAATACTTTCCTTTTAAATCCGAACAATTTTTCCATAAAACATAATCTATAAAATTGAAATCATAAACACGAATGGCACCATATCTTTTGATATTTCCATCCTTGTCAAACAAACTTTCTTCAGCATATCTCACTGCCATTTTTTCAAGAAAATCTTTAAACTGACTAGCAAATTCTGTTTGATTTAACTCTTCAATATTGTTAAAGAGGAATTGCAAGATTTCATATAACCAACGACTATCTCGATTAGCAGTAAAAGTCACAGCAAACATGGATTGTAGAAGAATGATGTTTTGGTTAATTTCCGAATCTGAAAATGTATTCTTAGTAAAGCGTTCTTCAACTATGTAATGCTCTTTCGCTTTCCCATTAGGTTGATATTCATAATAAGTCCCCTTCTGTAAAAACCATTCATCCTTATTTCTACTTGAAGAATCCGTATTCGAGTTTCTAACGATGTAATTATCGAAAATATGTTTTATTCTAAGAAGAAATTCACTAAATTCAATAACCCAAGCTTTATCTTTATTTTTTATATCAAATAGTGCTAAGAGTTTCTTATCATCTAGTTGAATCTCATCAGTTTTCTTACCTTCCGCAATTGCCAATACATGGAGTAAGAATGTTGGAAAATCAATGATTGTAGTATAATCGCCAAAATCTTTTTCTACTTCTATATTTTTTTCATTTATCTTTTTTCCTAATATATCTGATAACTTTCTTCTTTCATTTTGATGAAAATCAATATCATTATAAATATTATGAAATGAATAATTTGTAAAATGCCATCCAAAAATACGTTCACGTTCTTGAAAGTCATCTGCTCTCTTCCGCCGCATCTTAAACTGACTTGCTACCGGCTTATCAAATTCTGCACAGGCATCCCAAATTCTCGCAAATTTTTGTGCCATTTCTTGATCTTCGCCAAATTTAGACATCATTTGTGCCTTGAGAATCTCATGAGCCTCTAGTTGTTCGCCTCGAGAGTTGAAACGTTCGAAATAAAGATTCAAATCTAAATCCTCAGGAAGTATACTCCGAAAAATGATGACCTTTTCAAAAAGATAATCAACCAAAGACTGAGGATTCAATTGGCGCTCTTCTAACACTTTTTTCAATGCGTCTCTAGCATATCCGTAACCTCTAGTCAGCTCATTTTCATCGCCCTCTAAAATTTTTTTCTTGGAAAATAAATCTTGAATATTCTTATTTGATTTCTTCCTAGCTGGAAAGGTAAGATTTACAGCTTTCAATCTATCAAAACCAAACTCATGCTTCAAAGCTAAGGCAATCAAATTAAGGGCTGTTGTTCGTTGTTGCCCATCTATGATTTTGAAAATGTCATTCTCTTTATTAACGACTAATGTTCCAATATAGTAATTGTCTCTATTTTCTTGAAAAGCATCTGCTACGTCGTTCAATAACTGCTCAATTTCATCATAAGTCCAAGCAAAATTTCTCTGATAAAGAGGAATAGCATAGGTATCTTCATTTAACAAACGATTAACTGATAAGCTTATATGTGTTTCTACCATTTATCTTTTTCCTCTTCTATAATCTTGTCCACAGTATAATTTTCAAATAACTCTCTATCTATCTTGACCATAAAATCATTGGGAGTGACAGCATGAGATAAAAGTTGAAATAGTTTTTGAACCTCTTTTTGTCTAAACCTTCCACCAGCGGCGTATTTCCCTACCGTTGCATCATATATGGCTTTAGACTTAACCCGAGGGTAATAAGACCAAATAAACAAGGTTTCTACCATCTCCTTTGATAGCTCATCTTTTCCAAATCTATCTGCAAAAAGCGAGCAAATATTTAGGAATATATTGTGACACTTGAGGTAGCGTCCTTTTGAGCTATTGTAAATGTTTAACATACCTTCTGGGTAAGCTACATTTTTTTCTTCCCCTTCAGGTTCATCAGAAAATCCTAACTCATCATTTAAAAAATCTTTATGTTCTTTAATAGTTTTATGAGCAGATTCAATATACTCAAAAAATTTACTTCCATCAATGATTGGCATAGTAATGGACATGAGGTTTTCAATATGACGATACAATTCTAGATATGGAAAATTCTGATTCAAATCAACGCCTTTAAAATCGTCAATAAAATCCTCTGTAAAACGGAGATAAGAACCATAACGCTTGTTTGTCAATCCTGTCTCTCCTCGAAACCAACGTCTCATACGAAAAAGATGTTTATCAAACAACTCTTTGAGACTTAAATCTTTATCTTCTACAAATTGCTCCCACTTTTCCACAATTCTTTCGTCTTCTGAATCTTGCTTGCGAAGATGATAGGCTTTGAGCAAATCATGAGGTTCTAAAGATTTTCCACGATTATTCTGAGAATCAAATAACTGAAAGGCCTCTGATAATCGTTCCTGTGGCATAGTAATCACGGAGACAGAACAATTTTCCAATAAAAAGTTGCAAATATCTTTTGCATGATTTTCGCCGACCAATTGAGTCAAATTTTCCCACTCATTATAATTTTCACTCGCATGATAGCAAGATAGCTCTCCTAATTCAGCACTCAAGAGTTGATTAGCACCCTTATAATTCCCTAAATCATCTAATAAATAAAGAAACAAGGAAATTGAAATTAGACGTTGCTGTCCATCGACAATATCTAAGTGTCCATCATTCTCATGCAAGATAACGGACCCAATCTGATATTCCTTTTTCCCCATAGCATCTCGTAAATCATAAAAAAGATTACGGATATGTTTTCTGTTCCATTTATATGGTCTTTGATAAGAAGGAATCCGCAAATTCCCTTTTTTTAATAGTTCTTCAACCTTTTTAGAAGTAAATTGAATAGTCATTTTATCCTCATCTATATTTATCTATCATTTCTTGAACTGTTTTCCTCATATCCTCTACTAAAATCCGAGGAGACAAAACAGTAACTGCTTCCCCTTGCCCCAGTAACCAGCGTTTAAGTCCCGGTGTATGCTGACTTTCAAACTGAAAATGAGTCCAATCGCCATTTTTCCCAACTATTTTTGCATTTGGAAATTGATCCATCACAATCGTCGGATCGTACAAATACTCGATTTCAATACTGATTTTCTTCCCGATAAAAGCATCTACTCTCTCGTTACGAATGTCACCATCTCTAAATTTATCTCGATAAGAAATAGAGGGTTTCTCTATACCACTAAGAGACCATGACTGGATACGGTCTACTCTTAAAGTAATATAAGTAGCATGTTTCAACTGGTAAACAACCAGATAGAAATAATGACTATCATAGTAAAGAGAGACTGGCAAAACAGTCTGCCTCTTAGAAGACTCAGAATAAGGTTTTTGATAGACAATATCTAGAACCTGTTCATGCAAAATAGCTTCTGATAAATTCCATATTTTCTCTATTCTATTTTGCTGATCCGTTAAGGGAGCATAATTAAGCTTTTCACTACCAATGATCTGTTCAATTTCTTTCTGATCATCATGGGGAACTAAGACCAGTAAATTTTTTAGTAAGCTATCAATTTCTGACCGATTTAGTGCTCGATTTTCCAATAAAATCTTTGAAATAACGAGAATATCCTTTTTATTAAAAACTGCCTTACTTGCTAAACAATACTTATTCGTTTTACGGTTATAAATCAAATCTCCACTATAACTGGTGTTACTAGATAAAATATCACGGAGTAGCGAAAAATCTCTCTGTATCGTCTTTTCGCTAACCTCAAATTCCTGAGCCAGTTGCTTTTTTCCTAATGGAGTTCCAAACTGTAAGCGTAAAAAGATAGTTAGTAGTCTCTCTTGATCATTCATCTAAAGTCCTTTTTGTTAATCTTCAAGCGATCTTAGACACACTGTCATTCCCCACTTAAAACGCACAATCAAACGAGATTGAACATTTTTCAATTGATCTGGTTCAGAATTACCCGATAAAACAATTTGCGTATTCCTACCAAATAAAGAATTGAAGAGGTTAAAAAATTTTTCTTGAATCATATCATCTTTTTCTCCCAATACCTGAATATCATCTACGATTAGGAGATCAAACTCTTCACTTCTAACTTTTTGTATTTCTAGCTCATTTTCCAATAAGTTTTCGGCAGAAATGTATTTTACTCGTTTTTCTGGATCGTTCTCAAGAACCTTATTTCCAATTGCTTGAAGGAGATGTGTTTTACCCGAACCTGAATATCCATAAATATAAAAGGGATTATGTTTTAATCCTAAGTTCTTTACTACTTCTAAGGCTTCTTTCTTTGCCAAAGCATTACCATCTTTTTCTAGAAAATTTTTAAATTGATATTTGTTATCTAATCCTGTATTGTTCATCATTTAAACCTCTTTTTCTTTTATACTATAACTATAACAAAACAGATGGACAATATTTGTCCGTCTGTTAATTTTTTTAAAACAACTCATCAAATAAACTCAACTGGTTATCCTCTGGCATATTGCCCAGAATCCCCATCTCATCCATCTTTTCAACCAAGGTTGATGAGAGTCCACCACGCTTGCGGAGTTCTGTTTTAGACAGGAATTCTCCCTCTTCACGCGCTCGCACCAATTGCTTGGCAACGTTCTCTCCTAGACCATCCATTGCTACAAATGGTGGAATGAGGGTATCCCCATCGATGAGGAACTCTGTTGCCTGACTACGGTAGAGATCGAGTTTTCCAAACTTGAAACCACGCTCCCACATCTCATTGACAATCTCAAGAGTTGTATAGAGATCAATTTCTACATTAGAAGCTTCATTGTTCTTCCGTTTTTCAGAGATTTCTTCCATTCTGCGTTTGATGGCATCCAAGCCCGCCCCCATTGTCTTGATATCAAAGGCCTTAGCACGGATTGAGAAGTAAGCACAGTAATAATAAATGGGATGGTGAACCTTGAAGTAGGCCACACGCAAGGCCATCATAACGTAGGCTGCCGCATGGGCTTTAGGAAACATGTACTTAATTTTCCCACAGGACTCGATATACCACTCTGGCACCTTATTAGCCTTCATGGCTTCGATATAGCCATTGCGTTCCTCTTCGGAAATCTTGAGCCACAAGCCCTTACGTACCCGTTCCATAATGGTAAAGGCCATCTTAGGTTCAAGACCAGCATGCATGAGGTAAACCATGATGTCGTCCCGACAACCGATAACGGTCGACAGATCCGCAATCCCTTGCTTAATCAAATCCTGGGCATTGCCCAACCAGACATCGGTACCGTGGGACAGACCTGAGAGCTGAAGCAACTCCGCAAAAGTCGTCGGATGCGTCTCATCTACCATCCCACGTACAAAGTTGGTTCCAAATTCTGGAATCCCCAGCATACCTGTCGGCGTTCCGATTTGTTCAGGGGTTACCCCTAGCACATCAGTTCCAGAAAAGAGGGCCATCACGCCTTCGTCATCCATAGGAATTTCATTAGGATCAATCCCAGACAAGTCCTGCAGTTTCCGAATCATGGTCGGATCATCATGTCCCAGTACATCGAGTTTGAGGACGTTCTCGTCGATATCATGGAAGTTAAAGTGAGTGGTCTGCCATTCAGCCGTCACGTCATCTGCTGGATACTGGACAGGCGTAAAATCATAGACATCCATGTAATTAGGAATAACAACGATTCCCCCGGGGTGTTGGCCTGTCGTTCGTTTGACACCAGCTGCACCTTGAGCGAGGCGTTCCACCTCTGCATCGCGATAAAACTTCCCGTAGTCTCTCTCGTAGCCCTTGACAAATCCATAGGCAGTCTTAGCAGCTACCGTACCAACCGTTCCCGCACGGAAGGCATATTCCTCACCAAAGATATCACGCACATCCAAGTGGGCGCTAGGCTGGTCTTCTCCCGAGAAGTTCAAGTCAATATCGGGAACCTTATCCCCATCAAAACCAAGGAAAGTCTCGAAAGGAATATCCTGTCCGTTTTTACTGAGTTTGTGACCACAGTTTGGACAGTCCTTATTGGGCATATCAAAACCTGAACCGTAAGAACCGTCAGTGATAAACTCACTGTACTGACACTGACCACAGACATAGTGAGGAGAGAGAGGATTAACCTCCGTAATCCCAATCATGGTCGCAACGAAACTAGATCCTACAGACCCACGAGAACCAACCAAGTAACCCCGTTCATTGGAACGTTGAACCAGCATCTGCGATGCCAGATAAATCACGGCAAATCCATTCCCCAGAATGGAAGTCAATTCTTTTTCAATCCGCAAATCAACAATATCTGGCAGCGGATTTCCATAAATCTCAAAAGCTTTCTTATAGGTCAACTCAGCAACTGTTTCTTCAGCCTTGTCGATGAAAGGCGTGTACAAGTCACCCTTAACAACCTCAACAGGCTCAAAGGTTTCTGCCAAGGCATTGGTGTTTTCAATAACCAATTTCCGAGCTAATTTCTCTCCCAAGAAGGCAAATTCATCCAACATCTCATTGGTCGTTCGAAAATGAGCCTTGGGAAGAGGAGCTGGTTGGGCATGTTCACCATGACCAATAGTTCGGTTAATCATCGCTCCCTGACCCAAACTACGGACGATAATTTCACGATAAATTTCTTCTTCAGGTTCGATATAATGGACATTTCCCGTAGCCAGAACAGGCTTACCAAGACGGTCTCCCACTTCTATCAAACTTTTGATAATGGTCTGGAGTTCCTCCATATCCTTGACCTGCTCCTTAGCAATCAAGGGAGCATAGATAGCTGGTGGCATGACCTCGATAAAGTCATAATACTTGGCCACCTCAACCGCCGCATCCACACCTTGGGAAACAACCGCATCAAAAACTTCACCTTCTGAACAAGCCGACCCCAGAATCAATCCTTCCCGATAGGCATCTAGAACCGTTCTCGGAATTCGTGGCACCCCTTCAAAGTACTTGGTATTAGACAAGGAAACCAGCTTAAAGATATTTTTTAGACCCACCTGATTCTTGACATAAATAGTCGCATGCTTGATCCGAGCTTTTTTATAAGAATCTGGACTAATCAAATCAATGTTAAGTCTAGCTAGATCGGTCACACCATGTTTTTCTGCTACTTCTTTGATAAAGATGAAAAGCAGGCGACCTGTAGCTTCCGCATCGTAGTTGGCCATGTGGTGATGCTCTAAGGCCACACCAAAACGCTTGGTCAAAGGCCCCAAACCATGACGTTTATACTCAGGATACAGGTTTCTAGCAAACTCAAGCGTATCAATCACTGGTTGACTAATCTTAGGCAAACCATGACGCTCATAATTGGCATTCATAAAGCCAACGTCAAAGGTAGCATTATGGGCAACTAAGACTGTATCCTTGCAGAATTCTTGGAATTCTTGCAAAACTTGTTCTAGTGGTTTGGCATTTTTGACATGGTCATCTGTAATTCCAGTCAACTCAGTAGTAAAAGCTGACAAGGGATGACCAGGATTGATAAATTCATCAAATTCGGCAATAACATTCCCCTTGTACATCTTAGAGGCCGCAACCTGAATCAAGTCATTATAAATAGCTGAAAGTCCCGTTGTTTCCACGTCAAAGACCACATAGGTCGCTTCTGACAAGTCCATCTCTACTTCGTTATAGACGATAGGAACACGGTCCTCCACGATATTGGCTTCCATACCATAGATCAGCTGGATTCCCGCTTTCTTAGCCGCCTTATAACCGTGTGGGAAGGACTGAACATTTCCATGGTCCGTGATGGCAACCGCCTTGTGTCCCCACTTAGCAGCTGTCGCAACGATCTCTTCTACCTCGGGTAGTGCATCCATGGTCGACATGTTAGTATGAGCATGAAACTCAACTCGACGCTCACCTTCTGGCATCAAGTCCTTCCGCTCATAGTGAACAACTTCCTGCACGTCTTGCACGTTCATAGTCAAATCACGTGTGAAGTTATTCATCTCCACATTCCCACGAACTCGGAGCCAAGAGTTTTTCTTGATTAAATCAAACTTCTGAGCCTCTTCCTCGTTCTTAACCCACTTTTGCATCGAAAAACTTGAAGTGTAGTCCGTCATTTTAAAGTTGATCAAAACACGCCCTGTTCTGGTCACTTTTTGCTCCACATCAAAAACAACCCCTTCAAAGACCAAACGATTTTCCTCCGTCGTCACTTCGATCATAGGAGTAATCTCTGCCTTATCCAGCTTTGGTTTAGCTACAGCTTTTTTCGCTTGAAAATCAAAGGCTGGTTTCTCTTCCGCTGGAGGAGGTGACATCTGTTCCAGTTGCTCCATAGCACGGAGCGCTTCCTCATTAGCAGCTTGAACAATCTGCTCATTTTCAGCATGAAAGGCCTCTTCCTGCTCTTGTGTCAGGACATCATTCTTCTCTACTTGACAATTAAAAGCTGGAAAACCAAACTTTTCAAGTTGTTTCGCTAAATTAGGAAGGTGATTTTTCTTAAAATGCTCCTTATCAATCGCCTCAGATCCTTCAATAAATAGCTGATTGCCCTCCGCACGAACTCGCAAATTCTGATAAAGGGACTTAAAACCTTGACTAGCACATGGCCCCTCAGAAAAAGCCTCTCTATAGTAGGACTGCAAGAGTTGATTTGAAAATTCTTGTGACAGAGTCTTGATTTCGAAAATAGCTTTATTGCCTGTCTTAGAAAATTCTTCCCTCAAACCTTTCTTTAATTCTAAAAAGATTTCAATCGGTAAAATATTAGAAAATACGAAATGAAACTCCCATACCTTACTAAATTTATGAACCACAACTCGCTCAATATCGGCCTGTGCTAAAGCAGGAGCCTGTCTCATTTCAGCAGGCATCCCCAGTTGATTCATCAAAATTTTAAAACTATTTGACATTCATTTTCCTCACATTATTCTCCTACTATTTTACCATACTTAGAGGTGTTTTCTAAAGACAAAAGGAAGCCACTAAGTGACTTCCTTCTAGAGTGAGGACTGATTAGTCTTCACCTTTGTTTTTCTTAATGATTTCTTCTTGTACTGACTTAGGTACATCTTCGTAGTGGTCAAATACCATCATGAATGTACCACGTCCTTGAGATGCAGAACGAAGAACTGTTGCGTAACCGAACATTTCAGCAAGTGGAACGTAAGCACGAACGATTTGGCTGTTACCGTGTGCTTCCATACCATCTACACGTCCACGACGAGCGGTTACGTGCCCCATAACATCACCAAGGTTTTCTTCTGGAACAGTGATTGTTACAAGCATCATTGGTTCAAGGATAGCTGGTTGTGCTGATTTAGCAGCTTCTTTAAGGGCAAGTGAAGCCGCGATCTTGAAGGCAGTTTCAGATGAGTCGACATCGTGGTATGAACCATCGTAAAGCTTAGCTTTAACGTCAACCATTGGGTAACCTGCAAGAACACCGTTAGCCATAGATTCTACCAAACCTTTTTCAACCGCTGGGATAAATTCACGAGGAACCACACCACCGACGATTGCGTTTTCGAATTCGAATCCTTTACCTTCTTCGTTTGGAGTAAATTCAATCCATACATCACCGAATTGACCTTTACCACCAGACTGACGTTTGAAGAATCCACGTGCTTGAGTAGAAGCACGGAATGTTTCACGGTAAGATACTTGAGGAGCACCTACGTTCGCTTCAACTTTGAACTCACGACGCATACGGTCAACAAGGACGTCCAAGTGAAGCTCACCCATACCAGAGATAACTGTTTCACCAGTTTCAACGTTTGTTTCAACGCGGAATGTTGGATCTTCTTCAGCCAATTTTTGAAGGGCGATACCCATCTTATCTTGGTCTGCTTTAGATTTTGGCTCAACCATCAATTGGATAACTGGTTCTGGAACGTTGATTGACTCAAGGATGATTTTAGCTTTTTCATCTGTCAATGAGTCACCAGTTGTAGTATCTTTCAAACCAACGGCAGCAGCGATATCACCTGAGTAAACAGTGTCAATTTCTTGACGGCTGTTAGCGTGCATTTGAAGGATACGTCCGATACGTTCACGTTTACCTTTAGAAGTGTTCAATACGTAAGAACCTGATTGAAGAACACCTGAGTAAACACGGAAGAATGTCAAACGACCTACGAATGGGTCTGTCATGATCTTGAAGGCAAGAGCTGCAAATGGCTCTTCGTCAGATGCTGGACGAGTTTCTTCTTCGTCTGTATCTGGGTTGATACCTTTGATCGCCGGGATGTCAAGTGGGCTTGGAAGGTAGTCAATAACCGCATCAAGCATCAATTGAACACCTTTGTTCTTGAAGGCAGAACCACACAATACTGGGAAGAACTCAACGTTGATAGTCGCTTTACGGATACCAGCTTTCAATTCTTCGTTAGTGATTTCTTCACCTTCAAGGTATTTCATCATCAATTCTTCGTCAGTTTCAGCAACTGCTTCGATCAATTTTTCACGGTATTCTTGAGCTTGGTCAAGGTATTCAGCTGGGATGTCTTCTTCAAGGATATCTGTACCAAGGTCGTTAGTATAGATTTCAGCTTTCATCTTGATCAAGTCGATGATACCACGGAAGTCATCTTCAGAACCGATTGGCAATTGGATTGGGTGTGCATTTGCTTGAAGACGATCGTGAAGTGTGCTTACAGAGTAAAGGAAGTCAGCACCGATTTTGTCCATTTTGTTAGCAAATACGATACGTGGAACTCCGTACTCAGTTGCTTGACGCCAAACTGTTTCAGTTTGAGGCTCAACACCTGATTGTGAGTCAAGAACGGTAACCGCACCATCCAATACACGAAGAGAACGTTGTACTTCGATTGTGAAGTCCACGTGTCCTGGTGTGTCGATGATGTTTACGCGGTGGTTGTTCCATTGAGCTGTTGTCGCAGCAGATGTGATAGTGATACCACGTTCTTGCTCTTGCTCCATCCAGTCCATTTGTGACGCACCTTCGTGAGTTTCACCGATTTTGTGGATTTTACCAGTGTAGTAAAGAATACGCTCAGTAGTTGTTGTTTTACCAGCATCGACGTGAGCCATGATACCGATATTACGAGTTTTTTCAAGTGAAAATTCGCGTGCCATGAGGTTTGTTTCTCCTATTTATTTTTGATTTCTATTCTATTATAACATGATTTTAATAAAAACGGATAGGCAGGACCTACCCGTTCTCAATGTTTTCATGCTATTGTTGGTTTCAACTTGTAGATTTACAAATTGAATTGAACTCGGGCTAAAGTTAATTAGCCGATTTGAGCCGGAACGGGATGCTGTGTGAAAAAGATAAACTTCCTTGTATTCGTCGAATACTGCGTCAGTTTCCTATTTTCACCTTGCATCCTTACCGTTCCTAGCATCATGATTTTACCAACGGAAGTGTGCGAATGCACGGTTAGCTTCAGCCATACGGTGAGTGTCTTCACGTTTCTTAACTGCTGCACCAGTGTTGTTAGCAGCATCCAAGATTTCTTTTGCAAGACGATCTTGCATTGTGTGTTCACCACGAAGACGAGCGATTGTTACCAACCAACGAAGTCCAAGTGTTGTACGACGTTCTGGACGAACTTCAACTGGGACTTGGTAGTTAGAACCACCAACACGACGTGCACGTACTTCAAGTACAGGCATGATGTTTTCCATAGCTGTTTCAAATACTTCAAGTGCATCGTTTCCAGTAGCTTCTTTGATTTGCTCAAAGGCACCGTAAACGATTGAAGCAGCTGTACCACGTTTACCATCAAGCATAACGCGGTTGATAAGACGAGTAACTAGTTGTGAATTGTAAAGCGGATCTGGCAATACGTCACGTTTTGGAGCTCTATTTTTACGACTCATTTCTCTTTATCCCCTTTCCTTATGCTTTTGGACGTTTAGTACCGTATTTAGAACGGCCTTGTTTACGATCGTTAACACCTGCAGTATCAAGTGCACCACGGACGATATGGTAACGTACCCCTGGAAGGTCTTTTACACGTCCACCACGAAGAAGCACCACGCTGTGCTCTTGCAAGTTGTGTCCGATACCTGGGATGTAGGCAGTAACTTCGATAAGGTTGCTCAAACGTACACGAGCGAATTTACGAAGGGCTGAGTTAGGTTTTTTAGGTGTCATTGTTCCAACACGAGTTGCAACACCACGTTTTTGTGGTGAAGAAACGTTTGTTTGAACTTTTTTATGACTGTTGTAACCAACGTTCAAAGCTGGTGATTTAGATTTTTCTACTTTTGATTTACGCGGTTTGCGAACCAATTGGTTAATTGTAGGCATCTACATTCTCCTGTGTTTTTTTATTTTTGGTGATGATACACTTGGTGACAGCTATCATCTGTGTGTACTTTTGCAACATTTGTCAGCACGTCCCTGTACACTCTTGAGAGACCAAAAGTAAAAAGTACCGTCTATTATTGTAACAAAATTTTCCCTTGGTTGTCAAGATATTTTTCTTTTTTATTGTTAATTTTAGCTCTTTTGTAGTGCTCCCTAAAAAAGAAAAAGGAGGAATCCCACCCTCCTAAAATTAATATTGTTCCATTCAATCTCATCAATTTTAGACATAATGTTCAAAAAATATTATATCATCACAACCAACCAGATTCTTTCGCAATATTAGCTGCCTCTGTTCGATTGCCTGCATGTAATTTAGAAAGAATATTGGTGACATAGTTTCGGACTGTTCCGTTGGATAGATAAAGTTTGTCTGCAATTTCTTGGTTAGATAAGCCCTGAGCAATTCCCTTTAAAACTGCGATTTCTTGTTCTGTTAATGGATTGGGATGCGTCATCACCACTTCCATCAATTCAGGCGAATACTCCTTGCGTCCCTCTAGGACGGTGTGCAAGGTTTGCATTAGCTCTGCAATGTTTCTTTCTTTTAATACATAAGCATCTACTCCAGCCTTGACCGCACGTTCAAAATACCCAGGACGTTTGAAGGTCGTCACCACAACCACCTTTGTTTCAAGCTTTTCTGCTCGTATCCACTCCAAAACTTCAAGACCTGTCTTAACAGGCATTTCTACGTCAAGGATGGCGATATCTACAGACTCCTTTTCTAATAGTTGGATTGCTTCTTGCCCATTCTTGGCTTGAAGGACAGACTCCACATCTGGTTGAAGCGTGAGCAATTGACACATAGCATCTCGCAACATACTTTGATCTTCTGCGACTAACACTTTCATCTACTTTCTCTCCTTATAAGGTAGTCGAACCTGCACTTCTGTCGGTTGTTTCTGACTAATTACCTTTACTTCTCCCGAAAATGGAAGAACACGATCTCGAACTGTATGGAGGTCACCCCCCTTTATAGAAGTAAAGCCACAGCCATCATCTCTCACTGTTAGAATGAGTTCTTTCTCTGTCCGTTCTAATTTCAAGTAGACTTTAGACGCTTTAGCATGTTTGATGATATTGGTCACTAATTCAAGCAAAATCATGGAAGCCGTTGACTCCAATTCCTGAGTTAAGCTAGCTGTATCTAGTTGATTAGCTATTTCCACCTCAATTCCAGCAATTTCTAACATCTTTTTCACAGTCTCTAGTTCGGATGTCAAAGTTCTAGACTTAAGATTTTCCACAATGGTTCGCACTTCACGCATTGATTCTTTGCTAATTTGCTGTATTTCTCTTAATTCCTTTTCCACCTGTGGATAAGCCTGCATTTGAAATAACTGCAAGGCTAGATCAGTTTTAACACTCAGCATAGCAAAAGTGTGTCCCAAGCTATCATGCAAATCCTGACCGATACGACTGCGTTCATTTTCAGCAAGCAATAGATTTATCTGGGCATTTTGCTTAGCCTGAGCTTCTTTCAAATCCTCCACAATCCGAATCCGAACCAAGCCAAAAGTCATTAAATCGACAAAAGCAAGAATTACAAGTAGATAGAATAGAAACTCTGCTTCGATTCTCTGAAAAATCAACAGTTGGCCCACAACAAGGACTTGAGCAAGAAGAAAAGTCCAGACATGTAAAGACTTTAAACCACCTACGCTGAAATGATAACTTAAGAGATTGGATAGGAAAAAGAAAAACCAGATATAATTAACAGCAACAAAAGCAGTATTCCCAACTACATAAGTCAGCATGAGGCCCCAATATAGCCAAGATAGGCGCTGGCTCTTAGTTGTTAAAACACCCAAATATGCCACTACAAATAGAATATCAATCAATAAATGCCAGGCAGAAAGCCACCCAGTCACTACAGGTAGGATGGGGAAAATCATAAAAATTAAACTGGCCCAAAACATATAGTGTATTCTTTTCAGTCTTTCAAGCATTAAGCATTCTCCTTATGACCTTGAAGGTAAATGGTCAAACCAAACAAAACTGCTGAAAAAACAAGTAGATAAACTGTGGCTGATAGATTGATGCTCCCCTCGTTTAAGAAGGTCTTGAGCAACTCCATCAACTGATAAGTTGGTAGGCACTTCCCGACTGCTTGCATCCAGTCTGGAAATAAAGAGATGGGCATCCAGAGTCCACCTAAAACAGCCAAGTCTAGATAGAGAAGATTGCCCACGACAGACATCAGCTGACTAGAAGGCAAGAGTGTCAAGGTCAAGCCAAGCGCTACAAAAGCTACACTTCCTACTATCAGCAAGAACGCAGCCCCAATCCAGCTTCCTAAAGACATCTCCACACCTCTGACCAAGTGCCCAACTGAGAAAACAACCAGGATTGAGATCAAATAATCAACTATCATACTTGTTATCTTTGATAGATAATATTCTACCATATTTACAGGGGTATGGCGCAATGTTTTCTGCCAGTTGTTGATTTTATCGGTATGTAAAACAGCTGGGAATGAAAACATAGCTGTCGACATCATGGAAAAAGCCGTCATGGAGATGAGGTAGTCGCGCATAAAATTAGCCGGTCCACCGGGTGTGTCCTGGTACATGCCTGAAAAGAATAAATAGAAGGCTGTCGGCATCCCTACGGATAATAGATAATAGACTAATTGTCGTTTGGTCAATAGAAATTCTATATTGTTTAGTGCGATCCATCGTTTCATCTTAGTCATCTCCCTTTTGTGTTTCTTCAAAGATTGTATCCAACAAGCTACGATTATTGACTTCAATTTCTTGAATCCTACATCCTGCTTGCACTAACAGTTGCCAAAAAGCATCCGCTTCACGTGTAACTACTTGCAAAGCATCTTGTTTTTGTGACCAGTTTTCAATCAAGTTAGACTGCTCAATGACTTCCTTGTATGCTAGAGGAAGGATAAAGTGCTTTTCAATCTCCTCACTGCGCATGGCTAGAGGTGTTGTATCGCGAATCAACTCTCCCTTATTCAAGACCAAGATTCGGTCCGCTGTATGCTCTACCTCTTCGATATAATGGGAGGAATAGAGAATGGTAACTCCCTTAGCTTTTAGCTCCTGAACAATTTCCCAAAAGCGTTGTCGGGTTGAAGTATCCATGGCCGCAGTCGGCTCATCTAAAAAGACTAGCTTTGGTCGCCCAATCAAGGTCAAGACAAAAGAGAAGAGACGCTTTTGCCCACCTGACAATTTTTCTGCCAATTGTTCTTTTTGTTGCTTTTCAAACTGCAATAGTTGATCGATTTCCTGGTTACTCAAGGGATTTGGATAGATACGTTGAAATAAAGTAATCAACTCTTTGATCTTTAATTTCTGAACGATGACATTTTCTTGAGGCAGGTAGGATCTTGTGTAGTCTAACTTAGAACTCGTCACTGGCAAGCCTTGGATGGATACTTGACCGCTGGTGAACAGTTTATCTCCAAGCAAACAGTCCAAGAGTGTTGTCTTTCCAGCACCATTGGGCCCAATCAAGGCGACGTATTCACCTTCAGCTACCTCAAAGGAAATATCCTTCAAAATAGCCTTGCCCTTGATGTTTTTATTTAGGCTTTCTACCTTAATCATGTTCATAATATTCTCCTTTCAGCCACTCCTTTCCCATCGGAAAGGCGATAAAAATCATAAATCCTAATCCCCAGGCACCACGGATGAATTGGTGAAGGAAGGCTTGATCAAACCAACCTGTAAACATTTCTACAAACCATACCACTAGTGATAGTCCAATAAAAAGATAGAGAAACGCTTTTTTCATTTTTCAAACTCCTTTTTCACATCTGAGACTAATTTCAAACCTTCTCGGATAATCCAGGACATCATTCCAAATCCTGCAAATAGATCCCAAGGAAAATGATAGAAATCTTCATCCAATCCTGAAAACATGAGATAAGTCATGACTCCTGCTGCTACTAGACTCACTGCGACAATCATTTTATTTTTCATCTCTTCTTCCTCCATTTCATACTTCAATTATAGACTTTTGAAGTTTGCGGAGCTAGATGCTTCTGTCACTAGGAAATATGACAAATGTCATAAAAGATTCTGTTCAAAACAAGCAAGATACACTATACAATAAAACACAAGTAGAAAAATCTAAGGCAGCTTCCTCAAAAGAGATATCAAACCCAATTCACACTATATTGAAAACTAATACTTATTTAAAATCAAAAGAGCAGAAATTTTTATCGCACAAACAAATATATTATAGGCAGAACGAAAAAACTCTTCAATTACTTTCTTAAAAGTTTGTGAGAATTATACAATCTGTTAAATTTTAATTTATGTACCTAAACTACAGTATTCATTGAACAAATCAGGAAATAAAAAGTATACGCGATCAAAATGAATTACTGAAATTAAAAAAAAGAGGCTCTATAATATTTGTAGTGGGTAAATCTCCTATAAATATTATGGAGCCTATTTTTGTGTAGAAAAAAAGTCCCAT